>JBIJAB010000125.1:0-3245 GCA_044345975.1 Rhodoluna sp. | reverse complement strand
AATAAGTATATTTCGTATGAGACATTTGCTATACGGCATACAGAATAGCCTAAATAGCCTGATTTTTAGACATATTGTCTAGAAATCGCCGATATTAGGACTTTAACTGGAGCAAAACTCGCTTAGCTAGATTAGAACCAGAGACCGAGTTCTCTAGTTGCTGATTCAACGGAATCTGAACCATGTACTAGGTTCTGCTGAACTTTTAGACCCCAGTCGCGACCTAGGTCTCCCCTTATGGTGCCTGGCAGGGCAACTGTTGGGTCTGTTGCTCCAGCTAGAGCTCTAAAGCCTTCGATAACCCTGTTTCCCTCTACTTTTAGGGCAACGACGTCACCTGAGGCCATGAATTCAACTAGTGGCTCATAGAAAGGCTTGCCCTCGTGCTCGGCATAGTGCTGTGCTAGAAGCTCACGAGAAGGGGTGAACTTCTTGATGTCTACGATTACGTAGCCCTTGGTTTCAATTCTTTTGATGATCTCGCCTATCAGGTTTCTCTTTACCCCGTCTGGCTTTACTAATACGAGAGTCTGCTCAGTCATTTTTCTCTTTCTTATCTAGATCTAGTTTGATTTCGAAGGTGTTATCTGCTGCTCTGTTCTTCTTAGCAAGATCGATTGTGTATCCGGCAATCATGGCCCAGCCCCAGAAGCCGACAAAGATGATTGCAATCATCAAAGCCCAAGGAATCATGAATGAAACAACCAGCAGGATTACCTGCAAGGCCCAACCGAACCAATAGGAACCAGGCTTACCAAGGTAGCCAGGGGTGAGAATCAGGATTGCTGAAAAGGTTAGCCCGAATCCCCAAACGACCGGTCCATCAGCAACTTTCAACCCGAATGCTGCAAGAGTTCCAAAGAAAACCACAAAAGCTTCAAATGCAAGAACCATGGAACCAAGGGTTCTTCTTACTGATCTGTTAGACATCTGAATCCTCCTGGATTTGACGGAATTTAAGTACATCCCCAATCAACGATACAGTTCCTGTCACCACAATTGTTGCGTCAGGATTTGAGGGCAACTTTGCTTCAGCCAAAGACAAGGCATCTCTAAAATCTTCTTCAACGCTGACACGGTCTGCTCCAAACACCTCTCTTGCTATTGCAGCAAGACTCTCAGTCTCATTAGCTCTAACGCTTGTGCTCTTAGTAATAATGATCTCGGCCATAACGGTTTCTAGGTGCTTCAAGATACCTTCGGCATCTTTCTCGCCAAGGATTGAAACAACTCCAACTACGTGCGGTGAACTAAATGATGCTTCTAATGCATTAGCCAGCGATAGAGCTCCATGTGGGTTGTGTGCAGCATCCAAAATGATTCTTGGAGACTTGCTGAGAACTTGCAGTCGACCAGGTGAAGAAACATCTGCAAGGGCTGGTCTGAGAATCATGTCCGAAAGTGGTGCACTTGCCCCACCTATAAATTCTTCAACCGCAGCAATCGCAACTGCTGCGTTAGCCGCTTGGTAAGCGCCGTGTAGTGGCATGAATAGATTCTCATACTTGCCAGCTAGCCCCTCAAGCGAGAAAGTTATGCCGAGGTCAGACTCGATGTATTCGGTCACTGTGAAGTCTTTACCAAGAATCCTGAAGTTGTCACCAACTTCAGATGAAACTTTCTCCAGCACATCAAGTGCTTCTTTAGGTTGCACTGCCGAAACAACAGCGGCACCTGACTTGATTATTCCTGACTTGGTTTCAGCAATCTCTGCAATTGTCAAACCAAGTCGCTCTTGGTGATCCAAATCAATTGGAGTGAAGACAGCAACGTCACCGTCAGCCACGTTAGTTGAATCCCATGCTCCACCCATGCCAACTTCAAGAACCAGAACATCGATAGGTGCATCAGCGAAGGCTGCAAATGCCAAAACAGCTAGAGCTTCAAAGAATGTGAGCCTTGACTCCCCCTGCTCAAGTAATTCCTTATCGACCATATCGAGAACAGGTTCGATGTCCTTGAATACTTCGTAGAGAATCACGTTGGAAATAGGTTCGCCATCGATAGCGATTCGCTCATTCAGATTGATCAGGTGTGGACTAGTGAAGCGACCAGTTCTAAGGCCATGCTCTCTAAGTATTCTTTCAATGATTCGAGAAGTGCTGGTCTTTCCGTTGGTGCCTGTGATGTGAATAACACGGTAGGACTTTTGTGGATCACCTAGAAGTTCAACTGCTCTTCTTGTTGGCTCCAGCCTCGGGCGAAGTTTATGTTCAGGGATTCTTGCCATAAGAGATGCTTCGATCTCTTGAATCATCCTTAGAGCATCGGATTCTGAACTCATAGCTTGCTCACCACGATACCGATTGGAAGATCATCCCCAACGGTTGTGCCTTCACCTTCAACATCACCAAGAACACTTTCAAGTTCAAGAGTTAGAGTTTCTGATTTCACTAGCTCTTCGTGAGTAACGATTGCATCTAGAACATCTTGAACGCTTGTGACTACAAGCTTGATACGGTCGCTAACATCTAGGTCAGCATCCTTGCGAGCTTGTTGAACAGCTCTAATGACATCTCTAGCAATACCTTCTACCTCAAGTTCCTTAGTAACTCTTGAATCAAGAAGAACGAAACCACCAGATGGCAAGATACTGATTAGGTTCGCAGACTCTGAAGTGTCAGATAGATCTGCCACTAAATCAATCTCGTATTCACCTTCGACAAGTTCAATGCCGCCACAAATTACATTGCCGTTATCTTCAGACCAGTCACCTGACTTAGATGCACCGATAACCTGCTGAACTTGCTTACCAACACGAGGGCCTAGTGCTCTTGAGTTCACAGTCAAACGCTTGATAACACCGAACTCGGTAGTTGAATCAAGGGAAAGCTCAACCAGGTCTATTGACTTCACGTTGAGCTCTTCAGCGATGATGTCAACAAACTCTGACAACTCATCGGCATTCTTAGTAACCACAGTCAACTTCGCTAGTGGCAAACGAACCCTTAGTCCATTTACTTTTCTCAGACCATTAGCAACAGATGAAACCACTCTCACCTGGTCCATAGCGGTCATCAACTTGTCGTCAGCGACTAGTGCTTCGTGGTCAGGCCATTCGGTTAGATGAACTGAACGCATGCCAGTTAGACCCTGGAACACTTCTTCAGCAATCAGCGGAAGCATAGGAGCTGCAACACGAGTCATGATCTCAAGCACTGAATACAAGGTGTTGAAAGCTTGAGGATCGCCATCCCAGAATCTAGCTCTAGATCTTCTGACATACCAGTTAGTTAGTACATCTG
>JBIJAB010000124.1:0-3290 GCA_044345975.1 Rhodoluna sp. | reverse complement strand
CCACCAAAACAAATGTTTGATACTTCAAGATCTGTTTTAGGTAGAACTAGCAATGCTTACTTCTTGACTCTGGTCTTGATTAGAGAAGCAACGGTAGCAACAGTAATCGTTACCAGGATCACACCAAGAGATAGGTTGGTGCTGATTTCAGGTAGTTGGTCAAACTTCTGACCACCGTTGATGAATGGAAGCTCGTTCTTGTGTAGAGCGTGAATAACAAGCTTGATTCCAATCCAGCCAAGGATTACTGAAAGACCGATACCTAGGTAGACAAGTCTTGCAAGTAGGCCGCTTAGTAAGAAGTAAAGCTGTCTTAGACCTAGAAGAGCAAATGCGTTAGCAGTAAACACGATGTATGCCTCTTTGGTTAGACCGTAAACAGCAGGAATGCTGTCAAGGGCGAAGAGGATGTCAGCGCTACCAATTGCAATCATTACAAATAGCAGTGGAGTGTAGAAGCGAACGCCGTCCTTCTTGATCGCAAGCTTTGTCCCGTGGAAGTCGTCAGTAACGTTTACGCGCTTTCTGAAGAAGTCCACAACTTTGCCACCAGGAGCATCATCTGCACTGTGGTCCTTGAAGTGGTCTCTTACTAAGGTGTATGCGGTGTAAATCAAGAATGCACCGAAGATGTAGAAGACCCATGAGAATCGAGAAATTGCAACCGCACCAATGATTATGAAGATGAATCTAAGAACCAGAGCAATAATGATTCCTACGATCAGAGCCTGGCTCTGAAGTTTCCTAGGAACTCTGAACTTTGTGAAGATGATTAGGAAAACAAAGAGGTTGTCAACCGACAAGCTCTTCTCTGTAACGAAACCTGCAAGGTACTCGCTGCCGAATCTTGTGTCGCCACCTAGCCAGGTAACTACTGGGGTGAAGGCCAGAGCCAAACCAATGAAGATGGTGCTCATGATCGCAGATTCGCGATAAGACGGCTCACCCTTACGCTTCAGTTGGATAATCAAGTCGACAACAATTATTCCGACTAGAACAACTACTGTGATGATCCAGGTTTCAAGGCTTACGTTCATTGAGGCATTTTCCATCCCTCTAGTCTAGGAGTCAGGACCGACCTATTCTTCATGGCATACCAAATGCAGGAAATTCTAAGGAAATTGCTTTAGCTGGGCCTAAAAGGTTTAGTTGGCAAATGACTCGATAGGAGGGCAGGAACAGACTAGGTTCCTGTCCCCGTATACGTTGTCAATACGGTTCACAATCGGCCAATACTTGTTTCTGAACTGCTTAGCAGGGAATACAGCCGTTTCACGGTCATACTTCCTGTTCCATTCAGACGCTATGTTCTTGGCTGTGTGGGGAGCGTTTCTCAAAGGTGATTCTTCAATTGAATACTTGCCTGAAGCAACCTCATCAATCTCGGCTTTGATGGCAAGCATCGCAGTTATGAAGCGATCAACTTCTTCTCTAGGTTCCGATTCAGTTGGTTCAATCATTAGGGTTCCAGCAACTGGGAAAGACATGGTTGGAGCGTGGAAACCGTAGTCAATCAAACGCTTGGCTACATCTTCACCGGTAACGCCAGTGTCTTTAGTGATGCCTCTGATGTCGATGATGCACTCGTGAGCAATCAAGCCATTCTTACCTGTGTATAGAAGAGGGAAGGCGTGATCTAGCTTCTTAGCGATGTAGTTCGCTGAGAGAACGGCAACCGCAGTTGCATTCTGCAATCCATGGGCACCCATCATTCTGATGTATGCCCAAGATATTGGAAGAATGCTTGCTGAACCATACGGGGCAGCTGATACTGGTCCATAGTTGGGCAGAGTTGACTGAGCATTGGCGTGACCAGGCAAGAACTCTTTGAGGTGAGATCTAGCGGCAACTGGACCAACGCCTGGGCCTCCGCCACCGTGAGGAATGCAGAAAGTCTTGTGAAGGTTTAGGTGGCTAACATCTCCACCGAATAAACCAAACTTTGCATAACCAACAACAGCATTAGTGTTTGCTCCATCGATGTATACCTGACCACCGGCTGCATGTACCTGATCACAGATATCAACAATTGCTTCCTCATAAACACCGTGGGTGCTTGGGTAAGTGACCATCAGGGCCGCAAGCTTATCTCCAGCTGCTGCAATCTTTGATTGAAGATCTGCAACGTCAACGTTTCCATTCTCATCACAGGCAACAACAACTACTTCCATACCTGCAAGAACAGCAGAGGCCGCGTTAGTACCGTGAGCACTTGAAGGAATCAGACAAACAGTTCTTTGCTTATCGCCACGAGATAGGTGATAACCACGAATAGCTAGAAGACCAGCTAGTTCACCTTGGCTACCAGCATTTGGTTGCAGAGAAACTTCTTCATATCCTGTGACATCTGAAAGCCAAGCAGTTAGCTGTTCGATTAGTTCTAGATATCCTTGAACATCTTCTTTAGGAGCAAAAGGGTGAAGACCTGCAAACTCAGGCCAGGTAACGGCTTCCATTTCTGTTGTTGAGTTCAGCTTCATGGTGCAAGAACCAAGAGGAATCATTCCTCTGTCTAGAGCAAAGTCGTAATCAGCTAGACGCTTCAGGTATCTCAGCATTGCTGTTTCTGAGTGGTAAGAGTTGAACACCTCGTGAGTCAGGTAATCAGATGTTCTTGCAAGTGCCAGATCAACCTTGGCGTTCTTAAGTTCTGTTGAAACCCCAAAGGCTGCGAGCACATGCTCAAGAGTTTCTTTAGAAGTAGTTTCATCGATTGAGATACCGATGGTCTTCTGATCAAGAACGAGCATTGTGATGTTCTTGCTTCTCGCTGCTTCAAAGACCATCTTTGAATCAACGTTAGAAACAGTGAAGGTGTCAAAGAAGTTTCCAGTTGAAACTTCTAGTCCTGCATCTCGAAGAGCATTCGCTAGCGAGTGCGTCTTAGAGAGTACATCTTCAGCAATTGCTTTTAGTCTTGCTGGGCCGTGATAGACGGCATACATTCCTGCCATAACTGCAAGGAGAACCTGAGCGGTACAAATGTTAGAGGTCGCTCGCTCACGTCTGATGTGTTGTTCTCTAGTTTGTAGAGTCAAACGATAGGCAGGTGATCCATCTGAAGTAATCGAAACACCAACCAAACGTCCAGGCATTGAACGCTCTAGGTCATCTCTAACGGCTAGGTAACCTGCGTGTGGACCACCAAAGCCCATAGGGACACCAAAACGTTGGGTTGAACCAACAACAACATCGGCACCCATTTCGCCTGGAGGTGTGTAAAGAGTTAGGGCCAATAGATCAGCGGCTGCAAGTGAGATTGCGTTATTAGCTTTAGCGTGAGCAAACAA
>JBIJAB010000041.1:0-7262 GCA_044345975.1 Rhodoluna sp. | reverse complement strand
GTTTACGAAACAGGAACTGCTCACGGCAAGAGAGTCCAAGCTCTTGGTGGAGCAAAGAACCACATGCTGGTTCTTCCCGATGCAGATCTTGAACTAGTAGCTGACTCTGCAATCAACGCAGGCTTTGGTTCTGCAGGAGAGCGCTGCATGGCAATCTCTGTTGTTATTGCGGTTGAACCTATCGCCGATGCACTGATTGAAAAGATTAAATCCAGAATGAGTACTCTCAAGGTTGGCGATGGAACTCGCAACTGTGACATGGGCCCGCTAGTCACTAAGGAACACAGAGACAAGGTTGCTTCATATATCGACATAGCTATTGCTGATAAAGCAACAGTCGTTGTTGATGGTCGAGGCATTGAAGTTGATGGCGATGCCAATGGTTTCTGGCTTGGCCCAACTCTGATTGATAAGGTCCCAACCAGCTCGAGAGTCTATAAAGATGAGATCTTTGGTCCTGTTCTTTCCGTTGTGAGAGTTGCAAGCTATGAAGAGGGACTACAGCTCATCAATGATGGTGCCTACGGCAATGGAACAGCTATCTTCACTAATGACGGCGGAGCAGCTAGAAGATTCCAGAATGAAGTTGAAGTTGGCATGATTGGCATTAACGTTCCTATTCCGGTACCAGTTGCTTACTATTCCTTTGGTGGCTTCAAGAGTTCACTCTTCGGTGACACTAAAGCCCACGGCATGCAGGGTGTTCACTTTTATACCAGGGAAAAGACAGTTACCAGCAGGTGGCTTGACCCTAGCCATGGCGGTATCAACCTAGGCTTCCCACAAAACTAAAACCTCGGGAATAAATCCTCCCTAGGTAGAGTTCTATTACTCGACTAGGAGATATTAAATATGTGGATTTTTACCAAGAATGGTTTTGTAAGTGCAGTAAGAAAGAACGCCCACCCAGATGTTCTAACTATCAGGGCAAGAGACAAAGAATCATTAGCAGAGCTCATTGATCTAACCGGAGCGGAGCTAGCTAAGTCACCAGACGGCGATTACCCGTATCGCATTTTCGTAAAGCCAGAAGTTTTTGCAGAGTGGCTATCAACATCAGCTCTAGATATTGATTACGACAACTTCAAGAGCAAAGTCGCAAAGGTTCGCGGCAATGCTTTCACAGCATCACTACACAATGTTTGGTCAGCAATGCTGAACGTTGAAGACGCAGATGCGAGAGACGGTGAAACAAACTACGTAGATCCAAACAATTAGTTGTTGGTTGGAGCTGTTCCGTATCCGCTAACGCTGTAATAACGAACATAGTCAATGTCGAACATAGCCTTGCCGTAACCAGTGGCGATTTTGCCACCGTAGGTTCCACCCATAGCTAGGTTCAATATCAAATACATCTTTGGAGTTACTCCTGTAGCACTAGGACCAAATGGCCAGTGAGTTAGACCGGACTGACTCTTCTTCAACACAAATGTTGTTTTTCCATTGAATGTGAAAGTAACTTCGTTAGGTAGCCAAAGCATTCCATAGGTGTGGAAGTCATTTGATAGTGCTGCAGTGTGGTTGTGACCACCGCTCTTGTACTCGTGGAAACCTAGGCTGTTTTGGTAGTGAGCAGCAGAGGTTGATCTAGTTGGGTTGTTTCCGGCGAACTCCATGATGTCAAGCTCACCTGATCTTGGCCATGGAACAGTTGCGATGTTGCTACCCAGTGTCCAGAAGGCAGGCCAGGTTCCGCCACCAACAGGCATCTTCATTCTTGCTTCGAAGTATCCGTAGCTGAAGTGCTTCTTGCCTTGGGTAGTGAACTTTCCAGAAGTCCAGTTTCTGTGGTTGAAGGTACAGCTAGGTTCTGCAACTTTTGTTGACGCAGTGATAGTCATGATGCCGTTACCATCCTGCTTAATTGCACAAGCAGCGTAGGACTGTGATTCTTGGTTACCCCAACCACAGCCTGGCGGAAGGCCACAACCGTCACCGGTTTCGATTACCCAGTTGTCAGTAGATGGACCTTCACCTGCAGCACCATTAAATTCTTCTGACCAAAGTAAAGTCTTTTCAATTGATCCAACCGGAACGGTAACCGAGACGTTTCTAGTTTCGTTTGGAGCTGCTGCATACTGAGCGTCTCCTGGGCTACTGGCCACAACGGTGCACTCGCCGAGTGCCACAGCCTTTAGGAAGTTGCCTTCCACAATCTCACAAACAGAAGGTGTGGTTGTGCTGAAGAAGACATCGCCACCTGCTGGAAGAGCGAAGAGTCTTTGGTTGGCTTCACCAATCATCATGTCATCAGGCTGACCAAAGAAGATTGAGTTCTCGAACATAAGAACTTTGGTTCTTGCTCTAACAACAACTGCTGCTGATGAGCGAGTTCCCTTCATTCCATACACGCTGAATGCATAGGAAGAGTTCTGTCTTAGACCGGTCAATCTTAGAGACTTCGCAGTTGCCGAAGCAGTTCGGGTAATTTTCTGAGAGCCACTGGTTGCCACAATCTTGATACCGGTTACTCTGCCCTTAGCAAAAGCAGTCCAGGTCAGGGTGGCAGTAGTAGGTGTAGTGACAACTGCTACCTTGGTTGGTTTAGAAACAGCAGTTACCGCACTTGCGTCTATACCAAGGATTCCGATGGTTAGAGCTGCAAGTAAAAGAGAAGCAGATGCCTTCTTAGTTGTTTTCATTTTTCATACCTAACTAGTGACCACGAGAAGCTAAAAAGTGTGACCTAAGTTGAGCACTAGATGGGAGGTATGTAGTGCGAAACATGAGGCCCTTTGTAAGCAAAGCGTTTCGCACAAAACGCAAGGTTTATAGAAGTCTAACCGTATGAAAAGGGATTTAGAGAGGCCTAATGATCTTTATTGGCTAAGGTTTTCAGCCTTCTATCAGAATGTATTTAGATCTTGAAGATGAACTTGAGCCATGTCCCGAAGGTAAGACCTTTGCCTATTTTTCTAAAGCCAAAGGCTGCCCTGACTATGTAAGGAAGAGTCCTATTACCCCTGAATGCTCGATCAAAGATAAGCGCCCTAGCCTTACGGTCACGCTTCGTTCCCCAGCCGCTACCTGAACTATCGGTTGGGTGGGTAGCTAAAACTATTGGCACAAAATCACAGCGAACTCCTGCAGAGACTAAATCACAGATAAAGATGTATTCATCTCCTA
Source organism: Rhodoluna sp. (assembly GCA_044345975.1). Taxonomy (GTDB): domain Bacteria; phylum Actinomycetota; class Actinomycetes; order Actinomycetales; family Microbacteriaceae; genus Rhodoluna. Next base: position 4,136 of record JBIJAB010000041.1, on the reverse strand, counting down.
GATAGGTGACCTCTGCTCCAGCCCCAAACTTCTCATCAAACAGAACTCCTGCGTTTCTTACCTGCTCAAGGTTCACAATCATTTCGTAGGTAGCAGCTTTAGCACTATTGATCTTGTTGAGTGATTCAACTTTCGAAGGATAGGACTTTCTTAGCTTTCCTGTTTCATCTACTGCTTGGCCTAGCAGTAGTCCAGCCCCAGTGAGCTCCAAGTAAGCAATGGCTTCCTCAAGTCCTTGCTTGTTGAAGGTGATGTCATCATCAGAGAAGACAACGTATTTACCTTTGGCATTTTTCAATACCTGGTTACGTATCTTGGTAACCCCAACACCTGCAAAGGAAAGAAGCTCAACGTTATTACCTCTTGGTGCCTTAGCCAGCTGTTCTGCTGCTGGTAGTTCGTCATTGCCACTTTGAACAGTGATAAGAACATCCCAGTCAGGGTGATTGCTTAGATCAGGTAGTTGAATGTTAGACAAACGGTTCGCAAGAGTGCTGTATCCGAAAGTTAGTGCAGGCATTAACGCTTAGCCCAGTTCGTCTTCATCATCGGTCTTTACAGGCTTACCCTTGTTACCGTTCTCACTCAAAGTCTTTGCTCGAGCAAAGCGCATTAGAGATCCACTGGTTTGACCTAGGTTGTTGTTCTGCATTCTGAAACCAAGGAAGAGCATGACAGCATCAGCAGGGCCTAAGGTGCCTTGCAAGCTGAAGATCAGAAGTGCACTTAGTGAAATAACAAAGGCAGCATTGGCAACAAGAGTTCCCATTTCAGCTGATTTGATTCGGGCTGCGACTTTAGCAAAGGCAGTTACCGGTTCTTTGTTTCTCTGAGCTAGAGCAAAAGCCTCTTGGGTTGCTGTTTGTTTTATGAACATGTATTTGATGATTATCATGGTCGCAAGAATGAGTAGTACGTTTACTAAACCTGACTGCCAGTTCACAACAATAAAGAATGTTCCTAGAACAAGAATCTGAGTGAAGGTGTGCAGAAGATTGTTGGTCTCAAAGGTAAGAGCCCAGTCCCAAGACTCACTCATCTTGCTTCTAGTGCCTGGTCTTGACATTAGAGCTTCGTTGAAGACCTTCACTCGGTAAGTTTTCTGCCAATAGGTGGCAAGGTGTGAAACACCAAACAAACTTAGGAACATTACGAAGTTCACAACCAGAGTTTCAAACGGTAAGTTCTTACCATCCAAAATTAAGTTGCTGAAGATGCGAATAACAAAAAGTTGCGATAGCGGAACGATGGTTGCAATTGCGGCAAGGCCAATAGCTTGCTTGCGGTGCTTTCCCTTGGGAAATAGCGCAAGAAAAGTCTTGAGGACTATGCGCACTAAATAAAACATTTATTTCCTTCGCTTAACACATCTGGTCTAAAGGTAACTTAGACCCTTAATAATTGCTGCTTCAACTTCATCTAACTTCGCATTAGAAATCTTGTGATCAGTGGTGATGTTCTCAAAGTCGATCTTCTGGAAGTCCAAACCAACAGATACCGGGTTGATTGAATCAAGCCCTACCCCTTGGGCGTAGTCACCATACTTGATGCCGTTACCGTGCACTGAATCCTCAAAGCCTTCGAAAGTAACCAGTGCACAAGGAATGCCGTACGACTGACAGGTAATGAAGATGTGCATCGCGGAAGTAACAACTCTGTCGTAGCTGTTTAGAGTTTCTACCAATACCTTGATCTCATCTGGGTGCGACATTAGGACATCTAGCTCATCCATGTTTGGATCAAGAGTTATTGGAATTGGCTTGTGTGTGAAGTGACGGACAACTGCTACACGACCATTGGTCTTATTTCTTTCCACTGGGAAAATTCTAGAAATAAGAACTCCAGGGTCACCAAAGCTTTCAACAGTCGGACCACCAGATTCTTTAACAACTCTTGCAGTAACTGGACCTCTAACCGAAACATACTTAGCATTCTTAGCAAGAGTGAGCTCATCAGTTGAGATACCTGTTCCAACAACAACAGAGTTTGGCTTGATGAACCTGCCGATAGATCCAAGACCAATCATGTGTTCTTTCATCGCTAATCGAACAGGGGATTGGAAGATAACTCTTTTATCTGTGTAGTGGCTAACAATCAAAGGTGAAAGCCAGTCACCAAAGTTACCTGGGAATGGCTTTGCCCACCAAGCCAACTGGATTGACGATTTGGATGGCTTGTCTGCGTAGTGCAAGAAACTTATGGAAGCAGAAATGGAGTTAATCTCTGCTTGAGTAAGAAGGAATTGCTCTTCCATCTTGATCTTCAACGCCGCGAAGGTTTCTTCTAGACCGGCTTGAGCTGCAGTCTGAAGGTCATCAGAGATCTTCTTACGTTTTTGCAGTTCTGGGTTTGATGTGACAGCTGTGAGTTTTCCAGTGACACCAAGTGTGTCCGCAATTAGTCGAATACGATTAGACAGTCTTGGCGGTAACTTGCGTTCAATCTTCTTCGCTAGGTTCAATGCTTTTTTGCGAAGTCCTGAGTTATTAGCTTTGTGCTGTTCGACCTTGCCCTTGAAGTCTTCAACGTTTCCGCTGGCGCCAAACTTGAAGAAAGCATTTCTCGATGCCTCGCTTGTGGTTCCCATGCCAACAACAGCGTTAGACGGAATGATTTGGAAAGTCATGTTGTCGCAGTTAGCTTTCCAAGCTTCTTCCATGAAGTAATCGTCAGTAGCTTTTACTGTTGAAACCTTTTCTAGATCCGCAGCTTCTTGAATCATCTTGCGAGCGAGAGGAGTTGTGTTAACACCCCAGAATGAAGGCTCCCAGAATCTTGAACGTCTTTCATAGCCAATAGTAAGTGGCGAAGAGTAACCTCTTTGGAAACCTACGATGTCTGCTGAAGTATTGAAGATGTAATCAGGAAGCTCCAAGATCATGCAGTCAACATCCATCCAGAAAACTTTCTTATCTGGGTTAGCTGCACATACTTCAGCTAAGAAAGGAACTTTCTTGCGGCAGATATCTGCCCAGTCCTCGCCCTCTTTCTTTTCGATCTCCCGAAGCACATACTCGACACCTAGCTCTTCAAGGTTCTTAGCTAGACGTTCACCGTGAGCACGGTAGTAATCATCGGCAGTGTAAAAAGAGCAGACAACTACATTGAGGTTTGAAGCCATTAAAGATTTCCTTGCTTACTTTAGATTTCGTTGTTGAACTCGTGGAGCCAAGTGCGTAGGTCTTTACCAATGTCTTCACGATCAACACCTAGACGAAGAGTTGCCTTGATGAAGTCCAGCTTGTCGCCAGTGTCATAGCGTCTCCCCTTGAAGACAACTCCTAGAACACCACCTGCTCGCTCTGGGTTTTGTGCTGCAGTCATTAGAGCATCGGTTAGTTGAATCTCTCCACCACGACCTGGCTGTGTTTCTTCAAGAATGTCAAAGATTTCTGGACGTAGAACATATCTACCAATCACAGCAAGATTTGAAGGTGCTTCATCGTTCTTAGGCTTTTCAACAAGTCCAGTGATTCGAACTACACCGTCCTCTACTTCACCTTGAGTAACAGCACAACCATATAGATGTATTTGTGATGGATCTACTTCCATCAGAGCCACAACGTTTTCACCGGTAGCCTCGTGAACTTCAAGCATCTTAGAAAGTAAGACATCTCTTGAATCCATCACGTCATCACCTAGAAGCAATGCGAAAGAGTGATCAGCAATGTGGGCTTTACCTCTAAGCACTGCGTGACCTAGACCTCTAGGGTCTCCCTGTCTTACGTAGTGGATGTTTGCAAGTTCTGAAGAAGCCATAACTTTAGCTAGACGATCCTTGTCACCTTTTAGTTCAAGGTTCATTTCTAGTTCCGCTACGCGGTCAAAGTGATTCTCAAGAGCGTTCTTGTTACGACCTGTGATCATCAAGATATCTTGTAATCCAGCTTCAACTGCTTCCTCGACTACATATTGAATAACTGGCTTATCAATCAGCGGCAACATCTCTTTAGGCATGGCCTTGGTTGCAGGCAAGAAACGTGTGCCCAACCCGGCTACCGGAATAACGGCTTTAGTTACTTTGTATTTAGACATGGGGATAAGTGTTCCAATCGGTTCATCACAAGTCTAGTTTCAACGCCTAAAGAACAGACCCGCAATGAAACCAGAACCCCAACTAAAGTGCATGGCAGGCA
>JBIJAB010000160.1:0-32553 GCA_044345975.1 Rhodoluna sp. | reverse complement strand
CCAATAGCCAAAATGACCTCAATTTGTCCTTTTTCTATGCCTTTTTGCTCAAAAATGCTGGAAACAGCTGTTCGCAGGTGTTTTTCTTCGTTTAGCACAGGCATAACGAATGATATAGAGGTCAGGGCATGCTTTGGGCTCACACATAAACCATACCCAATTAGATCAGGCAGCAGGATGGGGTTTGCAAGCCTAAAAAGCTGAGGTTTGGTCAAGATTCGCTTCTGCGAACTGGTTTTACCAAAAGATTACGTTTTTAGACCAATCTTCCTTTTATCTTGTATTTACCTATGAAATGGCTTGACATCAGTGGCATACTATAAATCTAGTTTTATCCTGTTTTAGGACTCCTGAGAGGGGAGAGCCTTGAGCTTATCAATTAACCGCGTACGTGGCTTCGTAGCAATTCTCGCTGCCGCCGTACTATTCATCCTTCCAATCCAGGCGACTGCAGCTAATGCAAACACTGGTACAGATACATCGCTGTCTGTATTTACTGTCAATGGAGTGGCGGTGGTCGACAAACAAACTGTTCCAATTGCAGCAGGAGAGTTTGACGTAATAGTAGTCGCAACTCCTACTGATCCAGCTGCTACTCGAACAATCGATGGCAATGATGGATTAGTTCCTGGTGACAACCCTCTCGTCGTAGTGGTCACTGCAGGTGATGGCGTGACAAAGCAGACATATGAAATTAATTTAGATGTTGCTAACAGCCCAAACGACACTGGCGCAACAATCACAATTGAAGGCATCGAATATGTTTCTGGAAACGTAGTTCTTCCTGCGTTAACAACTGATGTTGAAGTAGTTGTTGTTCCTCGTGATGAAAGAGCAACTTTTGAAGTAACAGGTGCTACCGATCTCAAGCCTGGACGTAACGTTCTCACTGTTGAAGTAACAGCTGAAGACGGAACTATCGGAACTTACACAATCAATCTTGACGTTGAGCTGAATACAGATACCTCTCTATCTACATTCACAGTTAACGGTGTTGATGTTATTGATGGTGAAGTTGTCGAACTTCCAACTGGAACTGAGTTCGTGGAAGTGGAAGTTATTGCAACTGACGTAGACGCAGATTTCGTTGTCACAGGTGCAACGGGTCTGTCTACAGGTGAGAACGAACTTAAGGTCACCGTTACAGCTGCTGATGGCACCACAGTCGAGGAACTCACTGTAATTCTTAACGTTCTAGTTAGTTCAGACACCAGCCTTGCTGTCTTTGAAGTTAACGGTGAAGCTGTTGAAGATCAGTCAGAAGTTACTCTTGAGCCTCTAGTTGACGAAGTCGAAGTAGTTGTAGAGACTACTGACCCAGATGCAACTTACGAAATTTCTGGTGACACAAACCTAGAAGCAGGCCTAAACGTTTTGACAGTTACTGTCACTGCTCCTAATGGTGACACCTTGGACTACAACGTAACCCTTAACGTTGCCCTAAACACCGATGCATCACTGGCTTCAGTTCTTATCAATGGCGTGGATACTGCTATCGGCGAAGTTGTTGAGCTTGACCCATACACCGAAATGGTTGATGTTGATGTTCAGGCAACAGACCCAGAAGCTGGCATTGATGTTGTAGGTGACATCGAACTAGTTCCTGGCGAAAACAGACTATTGATCACTGTTACAGCTGCTGATGGCGAGACAGTCGAAGAGTACGAAATCACTTTGAACGTCCTTTACAACAACGACACTTCTTTGTCCACATTCAAAGTAAATGGTGCAGATGTTGAAGACGGTTCTGTAGTTGACCTTGTTGCCTTCACAGATTCCGTCAACGTTGTTGCTTTGACAACTGACGCTGATGCAACTGTTGTCATCGACGGTGACACCGAACTTGTTGCTGGTGAGAACACACTTACAGTCACAGTTACCGCAGCTGATGACAGCACACTTGAGTACTACGTGACATTGAACGTTGCATTCAACGATGACGCTACTGTCAAGAAGATCACAATCAACGATGCGACAGTTACTCCAGGAGATGTAATCAACCTTGAGTACCTAACCGAGACCGTTGATGTTGCTGTGGAGACTACAGATGCTGACGCTACTGTTTCAATCTCAGGTGACACTGACCTAGTTACTGGCGAGAACGAATTGGTTGTAACAGTTCTTGCAGCTGATGAAACCACAAGTGTTGACTACACATTCACGCTTCTCGTTGCACAAAGCAGCGAAACAAACTTGAAGCTGTTCCAGGTAAACGGTGTAGACGTTGAAGAAGGTGCAGTAATCGAACTAGAGGCTGGAACCACTTCAGTTGTAGTTGATGTTGAAACTTTCAATGAGGAAGCAACCTACCTAGTTTCTGGTGACCAGGACCTAGTAACCGGTAACAACCAACTAATCGTTACCGTTACAGCTGCTGATGAGCTTAGCTTCTACGAGTACGAAGTTACTTTGGTTGTTGCACCAGGATCTAACACTGATGCTCTTTTGACCGTAAACGGCACCGAGGTCTTCTACGGTGACGAAGTTGAACTCGAAGCTGGAACTCCAGACGTAGAGGTCGAGGTTGAAACAGTAGACCCTGAAGCTACATTCACAGTTGAAGGTGATTCAGGACTTGTTTCTGGAGATAACTTCCTAGTTGTGACAGTTCTTGCAGCTGACGGTGAGACCTCTTACGAGTACGTAATTATTTTGAAGGTTCTATTCGGAACTGACACTTCGATCGCATCTCTTCTTATTGATGGAAACGACGCTTCACCAGATGACGTTGTTGACCTAGCTGAAGACACAACTGAAGTTGAAGTTCTGGTCGAAACAACTGACCCAGATGCAACCTTCGAAGTTTTTGGCGACACTGACCTTGTGGTTGGCGAGAATGAGCTAACCATTTCAGTTCTAGCTGCTGACGGTGAAACATTCGAAGACTTCCTGGTGACACTAGTTGTCCCAGCTAGCACAAACACCGAACTTGCTGTATTCAAGATCAACGGCACAGACGTTGCTGATGGAGACACATTCGAAACCGAGCCACGCGTTACCTCAGTAGAGCTAACAATTGAGCCACAGAGAGTCGAGTCAACATTCGAAGTCCTCGGTGGAACTGACCTAGTCGTCGGTGAGAACGAGCTAACCGTTACCGTTACTGCTCCAGACGGTGAAACCACTGCTGAGTACAAGGTGCTAATCGTTGTTCCTTCAAGCGACAGTTCTGTCACTGAAATCACAGTCAACGGTGTTGTTACCGCGTCAGGTGACATCGTTACCGTTGAAAAGGATGCAACATCTGTAGACGTTTCTGTTGAAACCACTAACGAATTTGCGACCTTCGAAGTTCTAGGTGCGGAAGAGCTGATCGCTGGCGACAACACAGTTACAGTTATCGTTTCTGCTCAGGACGGAAGCACAACCGAATACGTCTTCACCGTTCGTGTTGGTGGAGCTGCATCTGACGTAACTTTGGACACACTGACACTTAACGGTGCCGATGTTGTCGATGGTCAGACAGTTCAGCTTCCTTCAAGAACAACTGCTGTAAACGTTGTTGCTGTTACTCGTGACCCAGCAGCCAGTGCGAAGATCACAGGCCGTACAGGTCTAGTCGTTGGTAGCAATGATGTTGTAGTAACTGTTACTGCAGCTGACCTAAAGACAATTCGTGTAATCACTATCAAGGCAGTTGTTGCTCCATTGAGCTCTAACACTGATCTTTCAACCTTCACTGTGAATGGCTTGGCAGCAGAGGACAAGGGAACTGTAGTTCTTCCTCCGCTAACTCGCGTAGTAACAGTTGTTGCAACTCCTGCAGATGCTGAATCTGTAGTTGCAATCGCTGGAAGATCAAACCTTGTTGATGGTGCAAACACATTGACTGCAACTGTTACAGCTGCAAATGGAACAGTAAAGACTTACACAGTTACTTTGAACGTTCGCGTTCTTTCTACTGATGTGACTCTGTCTGCTTTCACAATCAACGGAACTGCTCCGGTTGAAGGCGTAGTAACAGTAGCTCCAGGAACCACAACTGCGACCGTAGTTGCAACACCTACTGCATCAACTTCATCAGTTGTTGTTTCAGGTGCAACAGGTCTACGTACCGGTGACAACGCACTTAGTGTTCTAGTTACTGCTGAAAGCGGATCAACCAGAACTTACCGTGTCACTGTTAAGGTTCCTGCATCTAACAACACAGCTCTAAGAAGCTTGTCAATCAACGGTGTTGAGACTGCTGCTGGTTCAACAGTGAACCTACCTCGTGGAACAACTGGTGTGGCTGTAAGAGTTGCAACTGCTGATTCACAAGCTAAGTTCGAAGTAACTGGTGCAACAGGTCTAGTTGCTGGTTCAAACACACTTTCAGTGAAGGTAACAGCTGCGAACGGAACAACTGAGTTCACTCACACTGTGACCCTGTTCGTAGCACTTCCTTCGGCTGACACTGGCATCAAGAGCATCAAGGTGAACGGATCAACAGTTGCTGTTGACGGAACTATCACCGTTCCTGCTCTAACCAGCGCTGTTGTCGTTGAGACTCTTACAAATGACCCTGAGGCTACAGCTGCTGTTACAGGTAGAACCGGCCTAGTTGGTGGAAACAACACAGTAACTGTTGTTGTAACTGCTGCTAACGGAACCTCAACTAAGAGCTACTCAGTGACAGTTCGTGTACTTGTTCTTTCAAGCGACGTGACTCTAAAGAACTTCACTGTAAACACCCAGGCATTCGTTGAAGGCTTGAGCGTTAGCGTTCCATTCGGAACTCGTTCAGTTGATGTTGTTGCCGAGACCTCAGACGCAGGCGCAAAGTTTGCTGTTCTAGGAAATGGAACTCTAAAGACTGGAAGCAACAACGTAACTCTTAGAGTTACAGCTGTTGATGGAACTACTAAGGATTACGTAGTAGTTGTAAACGTATTGAAGTCATCAAGCACAGTTCTTAACACACTGTCTGTAAACGGACAGAACGCTTTGACAGGTTCAACCATCACACTTCCTGCAAGAACCACTCTTGCTCAGGTGAAGGCTGCAACTGCAGATGCTGAAGCTACCGTTGCTGTAACAGGCACAACTCTTACAACTGGTTCAAACACAGTTGTTGTAACAGTTACTGCTGCCGATGGCACAACAAAGAGAACCGTGAACGTGACCGTTGTTGTTACTGCTCTATCTTCAGACTCAACCCTGAAGAGCTTGACTGCAAACGGCGCTCCATACACAGCTCGTGTTGAACTTCCTATCGGAAGCAAGTCAATGCCAGTTGTTGCAGTTCCAACCGACTCAGGTGCAAGTGTTGAGATCACAGGTAACACCAACTTGGTTGCTGGTCTAAACAGTATTCGCGTAAGAGTGACTGCCGCTAATGGAACCTTCACTGACACAACTGTTGAAGCTTTTGTTCTATCTAGAAGCGCAAACGCTGCACTCTCATCTGTTGCTGGAACCTGGCTAATCAACGGTGTTGACGTTGCTACTTTTGGAACCGTTGTTAACCTGCCTGCCGGTAGAACTGCTGTTACAGCAAGTGCTAGAACAGAAGACAGCAAGGCGACATTGACAATCAGAGGTACGACTGATCTTGTTGCTGGAGATAACGTAGTGACATTCGCAGTCAAAGCTGAAAACGGTATGACAACCGAATACACAAGAACTGTTCGAGTAGCAGCGCTTTCAAGCAACACAACTCTTACATCACTAACTGTTGCTGACTCAGTAGTAGTTTCAGGTGGAACTGTAAACGTTCCATTCGGAACCACACGTGTTTCAGTTATCCCAGTAGTTGCTTCGCCAGAAGCTAAGTTCACAATCTCTGGTAACACAGGATTGACAACTGGAAATAACTCAGTGGTTGTAACAGTTACAGCTCCAAGCGGTGCACAGACTGTAAACACAGTGACTGTAGTGGTTGCTGCTCCAGCATCTAACACTGGTTTGAGCACATTCACAATCAACGATCAAGCTGTCACCAACAACGCAACAGTTAACGTTGCTGCTGGTACAACTCGAGTTCGTGTTTCAGCAATCGCTGATGACGCTAAGGCCTCTGTTGAGGTAACTGGTAAGTCAGCTCTAACTGCTGGAGCGAACACTTTGACTGTGAAGGTTACCGCTCTAAGCGGAGCATCAACGACTTACACAGTGACAGTAAACGTAGGGAACTAACAAAGAAAATGAAGAAGATAGCCATGACTAAGAACGCATACAACGCACTAGCTTTCAGAGTGACCACAATTGTGGCCGCGACGCTGCTGGTACTACTTCCTGCTACCGGGTTTGGCAGCTTTGCGAGTGTAGCTAACGCTACAGAGGCAAGCTCAGTCACCTCGCTATCAACCTTCACAGTCGAGGACCAAGCGGTCACCGATGGATCTACTGTTAACGTTCCATTCGGAACTGAATCTGTCGAAGTAGTTGCTGTACCAACTGCGGCGGGTGCTCTAGTTGTAGTAGACGGTGAAACCGATTTGGTTAGCGGTCCAAACACAGTTACTGCAGTTGTTACGGCTGAAGATGATGTAACCACCCAGACTTACACAGTTACTGTGAACGTTGCTGAAAACGATGACACCACTCTGGGCGTATTTGCTGTAAACGGTAACGACGTAACCAACGGTGCAACCGTTGATCTTCCATTCGGAACCACTGAAGTTGAATATGTCGCTGAAGCTAGCGACATTGATGCAGCTGTTCTTGTTGAACTTGTTGAGGAACTTGTTACTGGTCCAAACACCATGACCGTAACTGTTACTGCTGCTAACGGAACAGCTACTGCTACATACACCGTTACTTTGAATGTTGCTGAAAACGATGACGCTACTCTTGGAGTTTTCGCGATCGACGGTACCGATGTAACCAATGGTGCAACAGTTGATCTTCCATTCGGAACCACTGAAGTTGAATATGTCGCTGAAGCTAGCGACATTGATGCAGCTGTTTTAGTTGACCTTGCTGAGGAACTTGTTACTGGCCCAAACACCATGACCGTAACTGTTACTGCGGCAAACGGAACAACTACTGCTACCTACACAGTGACCCTAAACGTTCTTGAGAATGATGACGCAACTCTTGGTGTGTTGGCAATCAACGGCACGGATGTTGTTTCTGGTGCCACTGTAAACCTTCCTTTCGGAACAACTGAAGTTGAGTATGTGGCGGAAGCTAGCGACCCAGACGCTTCTGTTGTAGTTGACGTCGTTGAAGATCTAGTTCCAGGCGCTAACACATTGACCGTAACTGTTACTGCAGCAAATGGAACAACTGCTACTTACACAGTGACTCTAAACGTTCAGGCAAATGACGATGCAACTCTAGGTGTCTTCTCTGTAAATGGAGATGACGTTGTAAGCGGAGGTTCAGTCAACCTTGCTAACGGAGTTACTTCAGTAACAGTTGTTGCGGAGCCTTCTGACACAGCAGCAAACGCAGTGATCACTGGTGCAACCGGTCTAATCACTGGTACAAACACTTTGACTGTTGTTGTTACAGCAGCTGACGGAACAACAAAGGCAACCTACACAGTTTCACTTGTTGTAGCTAACCTGGATGGCCAGTTCTCAAACGACACATCGCTAAGCACCTTCAAGATTGATGGCAAGAACGTTGTCGATGGTGGTTCATTGAATGTTGGTCTAGGTAGATCATCTGTAACAGTTGAGGTAGTTCCAACCAACGCTTATGCAACTGCAATCGCAGCTGGAAACACCAACCTGGTTCTAGGTTCAAACACCGTTACCGTAACCGTTACTGCTGACGATGGAACCATCAAGGTTTACACAGTCACAGTTGTAGTTGCGGCTCCTTCAAGCGTGAAGACAGTTGCCTCTGTAACAGTTAATGGAACAGACTTCACAACTGGCTTCAATGCTTCAGAGGCCCTTGATCTTCCATTCGGTACAACTCAGGTAACCGTTTCTGTAGTGCCAACTAGCAACCTTGCCACCGTTGCAATCACAAACAACACTGGTCTAACCACTGGTGCAAACAACGTGAATGTAACGGTTACTGCTGAAGATGGAACAACTGCTAACTACACAGTGAAGCTAAATGTTCTTGCTGCTAACGCAAACACTGCTCTTTCAGCATTGACCGTAAACGGAACTTCACTTCTAACAGCTTCTAGCCTGGACCTACCTTTCGGAACTACAGCTGTTTCTGTTGAAGCAGTTACTGATGCTGCGACATCCACTTTCACGGTCACTGGTAACAGCAACCTAGTAGCTGGTTCTAACACATTGACTATTCGCGTTACAGCCCAGTCAGGTGCAACCCAGGACATCGTGAAGACTCTGAACGTTCTTGCTGCATCTAGCGACAAGGCCATCACTGGAATCACAGTTAACGGAAGCGTTGTTGAAGGATCTGCAATCACTCTTGCAACAGGTGTTACTTCAGCAACCGTTCTTGCAACTCTTTCAAGCCCATTCGCTAGCTACGCAGTTACTGGAGCATCTTCTCTAAACCCAGGTGCTAACACAGTAACCATTACTGTTACTGCTCAGGACGGCTCCACAGCTGCCACTGACATAACGGTTACTGTTGCGCAGCCTTCGACCGTCAATACTCTAAGCAGCATCACTGTTGATGGAACAACTGTTGTTGCAGGCGACACTGTAAACAAGGCCTTCGGAACAAGTTCAGTTGCAGTAGTTGCAACACCAACTTCTAACCTTGCAACTGCTGTTGTAACAGGCGACACTGGTTTGGTCTCTGGTCAAAACACAGTAACAATCAGCGTTACAGCTGAAAGCGGTGCTGTTGCAAACTACACCTTGACCATCAATGTTGCTAAGTCATCAGACAAGACTCTTGCATCTATCACTGCAAACGGTCAGTCCGTTACCGCTGGTGGAACTGTAAACCTTGCTTCTGGAACAACCAGCATTAACGTAGTTGCTTTGGCTACTAGCCCAGATGCAACCGTTGCTGTTTCTGGCAACACAGGACTGGTTGCTGGTGCAAACACCGTTACAGTGACAGTTACAGCTGGAGATCTAACTACCCAGGCTTACACCTTTACTGCTAACGTGTTGACTCTTTCTGAGGACACTTCTCTAGCCGTATTCACAATCAACGGTCAAGATGCGCTTACCAACTCCACAATCAATGTTGGTAACGAAGTGACACAGGCATTCGTAGTTGCTCAGACAACAAGCTCAGCAGCTACCTTTGTGACACTGACTGCAACTGTGCTACCGAACCCAGGAACATACAACCTGCAGTTCCGCGTAACGGCTGAGAACACAGCATTCACTCGCCTGATTGAAATTACTGTTATTCGTTCTGCAGCTCTTTCAGACAACGCAAACCTAGGAACAATCACAGTAAACGGAACTGCAACAACTGCAGGTTCAACTGTGAACGTGACTCCTGGAACAACTTCAGTAACCGTTGTTGCCACCGCTGAAGATGCTGGCGCATCAACAACAGTTGAGGGTGCTACCGATCTAAAGACTGGAAACAACACAGTAACCGTATTCGTAACAGCTGCTAACTCTAGAGTTTCTAGCTACACCTTTACTGTCAACGTTCCTGCTTCTAACAACACCAACTTGACTGGACTAACAGTCAACGGTCAGTCAGTTGCCCTGAACAGCCTAGTGTTCAACGTTCCTGCAATCACTACTTCTGTCGTTGTTGCTGCAACCACCGAATATGTTGACGCCACTTTCGCCGTTACAGGTGAAGATGCTCTTGTAACAGGTGACAACGAAGTTGTGATCACAGTAACCGCTGCCGATGGCACAACAACTCGTGAATACAAGCTAAACGTGATTCGTGCAGCTGTCTCTTCAAACACAGCTCTTGGAACAATCACATTGAACGGTGCAACAGTAACTGCTGGTGCAACAGTTAACGTTCCATTCGGAACTACTGAAGTATTCGTAACCGCTACTGGTGCAGATGTTGAAGCAAGCACTGAAGTAACAGGAACCACTGAACTTGAGACTGGAACTAACGAAATCACTATCGTTGTAACAGCCCCTTCAGGTGCGACTGCAACTTACACAGTGACCGTAAACGTTCTAGCCCTTTCAAGCGACACATCACTTGCTGTGTTTACAGCAGACGGCACTCCAGTAGTTGATGGAGCTGTTTTGAACCTAGACGGAATCAACAACTTCGTTGCTGTTGTTGCTCAGGCAACTAGCCCAGCCGCAACTGTTGAGATTTCAGGTTCTGCTGAGATCCCAGTTGGTGAAAGTCAGATTGTTGTTCTAGTTACCGCTGAAGACGGCACTACCGCTACTTACACACTTACAGTGAACCTAAGAGACAGAGCTATCGCTACTCTCTCAACCTTCACAGTCAATGGTGTTGAGGTAATCGACGGTGAAACAGTGGACTTCCCATCAGGAACAGAAGATGCTGAAATCGTTGCTCTTCCGACAGATGAGGAAGCGACTGTTGACATCGAAGGCGGAAGCGCTTTAGAGCCAGGTGAAAACATCGTAACTATTACTGTTACCGCTGTAGATGAGGTAACAGTAGAGGTTTACACCGTAATCCTGGACGTAGCCTTCTCAGCAGACAACTCACTATCAGAGTTCACTGCTAACGGTGATGCAGTTGAAGACGGTTCAGAAATCGAGCTTCCAGCTAACACAGGCGAAATCGAGATTGTGGCTGTGCCAACTGATGAGAACGCAAACGTAGAAATCGTTGGTGCTGACGCTCTGGTTGCTGGCGAGAACATTGTTGAAGTTATCGTTACTGCACCTAACGGCGACATTCTGATCTACAGCCTGTTCGTTACCGTGCTGCTATCTGCTGATAACAGCGTTAGCGACATCACAGTTGGTGGCGAATCTGTTCAAGATGGTGACGTTGTTCTAACTACAGACCTAGAAATCACAGAGATTGATGTTGAAGTTACTACCAACGATGAAAACGCAACTGTTGAGATCACTGGTAACACTGAACTAGTTCTTGGTGACAACCTAATCACAATCGTTGTGACTGCAGCTAACTTTGATGCACGTGAATACAAGGTAACCTTCCGTATCGGTGGTCTACCTGGTAACTCAAGACTTGAATCACTAAACGTTGGTGGAGTGAAGCTAAACCTAGAAGAAGCCCCATTCAGCGTCAACCTTCCTGCTGGAACTAAGACAGCTCCAGTGATCGCATTCGCAGTTGATGACAGTGCAAAGATCAAGGTTGAAGGAAACCAGAACCTAGTTGCTGGTGCAAACACAGTAACCATTACAGTTACTGCTGCTGACAGCATCACAGTCCGTACCTACACAGTTACAGTGAACGTTGCTGCTCTTTCAAGCAACAGCAACATTACTTCTCTGAAGGTAAACGGAACCAGTGTCGCTGACGGTGCAACCTTCCAGTTACCTGCTGGTTCTGGATTCGCTGACTGTGTTGCAGTTCCTGAAGACTCCGGTTCAACAGTTACTTACACAGGTAACAAGAACCTAGTCACAGGAAACAACGCAGTTGTCGTGAAGGTTACTGCTGCTGATGGATCACACACCAACTACACAATGACATTGGTTGTTCCTGCTCTATCAAGCGACAAGACCCTGAGCACCTTCACTATCCAAGGCTTCAATGTTCTTGGTAAGTCAAGAATCACCGTTCTGCCAGGTACCACCAAGCTGAAGGTTACTGCGATTGCTGCAGCTGCAGGATCGTCTGTAACCATCGTTGGCCGTGACATTCAGCCAGGACTAAACGATGTAGTGGTAACAGTTACTGCAGCGGATGGAACTAGCCAGACTTACACAGTAAGGGTGAAGGCGTAATGAGAAGCACAGAGACAAACAAGGAAACCAAAACTATGACAGTCAAGAAGATGCTTACAGCGTTGATTGCTACGCTACTGATTGTTGTTCCGATGCAGGGGCTAAACGTCTCAGCGGCTAACGCCAACGGAGTAACAACTACGCTAGCTACATTCACTATCGATGGCGGGGCTGTCGAAGATGGCGATGTGCTGGTTGTTCCTGCGGGCACAACTTCAGTAACCGTAGTTGCGACCCCTACCGATGGTGCTGCTTCAGCTGTCGTAACAGGTAACACTGGTCTAGTAAGTGGTGAGAACGAAGTTAAGGTTGTTGTTACGTCATCAAACAATTCTGTTACACAGACTTACACAGTCACAGTGTTCGTATCGAGCGAAAGCAATGTTTTTTCTAACGATGCAACTCTTTCTTCATTAGCCGTAAACGGAACAGTTATCACAGCTGGTCAGACAGTTGAAGTTGCTCCTTTGACAAGCGCGGTGACAGTTGTTGCTACCACTTCAAACGTGAACGCGACCTCAGTAGTTAC
The DNA here is from genome assembly GCA_044345975.1 of Rhodoluna sp. Lineage (GTDB taxonomy): Bacteria > Actinomycetota > Actinomycetes > Actinomycetales > Microbacteriaceae > Rhodoluna. The sequence goes on along the minus strand of JBIJAB010000160.1, from coordinate 20,316 downwards.
CGGATCAATCAACCTAGTTACTGGCCTAAACAACGTATCTGTCACAGTTACAGCGGAAGATGGCACAACCACTCGTGTTTACGCATTCAAGGTCAGAGTTCTTGCTCTTCCTTCAGATGTAGCTCTTGCTACTTTCACAGTAAACGGACAGAACGTTAGAAACGGTGGACGTGTCTTCCTAGAGCCTGGCACTCAGTCAGTTGCTGTAGTGGCAACACCAAGCGACGCTTCATCTTCTGTAGTGATCACAGGTAGAACTGGTCTAAGTGCTGGAGCAAACACTCTTTCTGTTCTTGTAACTGCTCAGTCTGGTGCAACTGCTACTTACGAAGTAACTCTGAATGTTCAGGTACCTTCAAACAACAGCTCACTAGTTGTCTTCAAGGTTTCAGGTGCAAGGGTTGCTGATGGAACAACAATCTTTATTCCTTCTGGAACAACTTCTGTAGCAGTAACAGCTATTCCTAGCGACTCTGCTGCATCTGTTGTAGTAACTGGAGCTACCAACCTAGTTCTAGGTGACAACACTCTTTCCGTTGTTGTTACAGCTGAAGATGGCACCACAACTACTTCAACAGTTACCTTGAATGTTCTAGCTAACGACGACACCAGCCTGGCTACCTTTGAGTACGATGGCAGTGAAGTTGCAAATGGCGATGAATTTGAATTGGAAAGCGATGTAACTTCTGTTGACATCACTGCAGTGCCAACCACAAACCTTTCAACTGTTGAGATCATCGGAGCAGACGCTCTAGTTCCTGGTCGTAACATCGTTAAGGTTCAGGTAACAGCTCAGGACACATCAGTTGCAACCTACAGATTGTTCTTCAACGTTGCTGCTGCCGTGGACACTTCTCTAGAGGTCTTCTTGGTAAACGGCGTTGACGCAACTACCAATGACTCAATTGACCTTCCTTACGGAACTACAAGAGTGAACGTAAAGGTAACGACTACTGATCCAACAGCTTCATTCATTGTTACTGGAGACGGACGTCTAACACCTCTAGAAGAAGGTGACAACGAACTATCTCTAATCGTTACTGCTTCAAGTGGTGACAGTGAAACTTACACAATCAACCTAAACGTTCTTCCGATTAGCGAAAACAACGCAATTTCCGAAGAGGGTGGCTTACTGGTAAACGATGAAGCAGTCGATCTAGCTCTTCTAGACAACGCTACTGGTTTCATCAACCTTCCAGTCACAGCAACAACAATGAAGCTTCAGGTCAAGGCTGAAAGTGCTACTTCAGATGTAGTTGCTAACGGAAAGACACTTCTTCCTACAGTTGGTCGTTTCTTCGGAGTGGAGAAGGGTGTCAATGAGATTGAGATCCAGGTCATTCCGGAAGCAGGTTTGGACTTCGCTAAAACTTACAAGCTACTGGTTTACGTTGGTGGTGCAGATGTAACTCTGAAGACTGTGAAGGTAAACACAACTACTCTTACAGTTGGTGTTGACGGAACTGCCGCTCTTCAGACACCTCTTGCAAACGGAACAACAACTGCAACTATTTTCGTTGAGCCAACCGTCGCTGAGAAGATCGGTCTTGGTAACGGAACAAAGCTCGAGTTCGATGGTGGGGACGCAACAGTTACTAAGGCAACTGTTGCTAACACTTGGAACGTAGCTGGTCTAGTAACTGGTGAGAACATGATTTCTGTAACCGTTACCCCTGGTGACGAAGCTGCAGAAGCAGGCAGCTACACAATCGTGATTCCAGTCGCACTTTCACCAGACAAGAGACTAAAGACCTTCTTAGTAGCTGGTAAGGCAGTTGCAGTAGGTTCTGTAGTGGCTCTTGCTAGGGGAGCAACATCAGTTGAAATCGATGGTGTTCCAGAGAGCCTAGTAGCCACATACGAAGTTTCTGGTGGCGACACATTAATCATCGGTCGTAACACTCTTACAGTTACAGTTACTGCTGAAGACGAGACAACTCAGTCATACACAGTAACCGCAATCGTTCCTAGAACCATCACTACAATCGTTATCCCGTTCCCTAAGGTGGGTGTTCTTACAGTTGACAAGAAGACCAACGCTAAGGGTAACGCAGCGATTCTTGCAGGTCTAAAGAAGGTCAAGGGAACTGTTGGTATTGTCACCATTACTAACAACTTCTTGATCGCAAAGGACAAGACAACTGCTGGTCCAGCTCGTGCAGCAAACACCCAGAAGCTATTGGTTGCCTTGAAGACTAACGGATTCAAGACTGCAAGCTACCAGCTAATTCCAGGTGCTAAAACACAAAAGGGAACCACAGTAAACATCCTTTCTTACTAAGCACTAACAAAAAGAAGCCCCTGGATAAACCAGGGGCTTCTTTGTTTAAGAAGGATTACTTTTGGTAAGTGGCACTGACCTGCAAAGCATTAACGGAACCTGAGGAGGTAAGACTCTGAGTGACCTTGACAGGCTTGATGCCTCGAGCTTCTAGCGCTGTTAGGAGGTGCTTCACCCTGGCAGCCATAATTGCTTTCGCTCTCGTGGTCGTTGTGGTCTTGGCCCTTGCCATCTTGACAGTGAGAGTGAGGTTGGTAGCTCCAAGAATCGCTGTTCCTAGCAAGCCAATACTTGTGGTTCCTGCAAATGTTGGGACAGAAGAGTTCTTGTTGTAAACAGGGGTGCTTCGGGTTGTGAAGTTTGTGTACACATAAAGCATGATCATGTTGGTGTTCACGTGCTGCTTATTTGCGGATGTGACAACCACTGAGGCACTGTTAAGGCCAGGTCTTAGGGTTCCAATCGGCTGGACGACTGCTTTTGCAGAAGCCTGAGAGGTGCTCACCTGAAGATCAACTACACGGCTTCCTGCCTCAAGGAATACTTGCTGACCCTGCTCATAGATACGACCGTTAACCTTGAAGTTAGCTATCGTAGTGTCAAAAGGCTGCACGATTGATCGCAAAACATTTTGCTGGTCGCTGATTCGCCAAACCAGGTTGTTTTGATAGTTGGTAGCGTTGTTTATGCCTCGCCCGAATGGATCACTAATGATGTCAGAACGGATCGCGGTTGCTACTTCCCTAGCCATGGTTTGTAAGTTCAGGTTCTTAGCAACTCTCGAAACTTTAGCCATGGACTGTCTGTATAGCTCAAGGCATGGGGCATACTCCCAGCACTTGTTAGGCATGATTCCTCTTGATTCTGTGTAGCCAAGAGCCCCACCCCAGGTTTGGTCAACACCCCAAGGCAGAATCATGACTTTGCCATTGTCATCAAAATTCACGAAGTAGTTATTGAGGTTTCGAACATAGCCATCCCAGTGACCTGAATGAATTTCAGAAGCCCAACTCACTGTTAGTAACTCCATGTCCATTCTTTGAGAGATGGCATCCCACCAAGCCTTACCGCTTAGCTCATTGATAGCCATGAAGTTGGTTAGTTGAGAAGTGTCGTTCTTGTTCCCTGATTCAATAGCAAACATGTCTTCGCTGCCTCGCCATAAGTCTGGGAACCAAGGGACTGCACCTTTGAACAACTGATCGCTTGTGTGCCCCCAACGCTTGAGCATTTGCTTATTCATGGTTTCAACGTTTAGGTGCAGACCATAATCAATGCCGTTAAGGCTTACGTTGGCATAACCAGTTCTCGGTGAAGGAATTCCAAGGTTTCGATACAGTCTGTAGCTAATGGTTTCCCGAAGATAGCTTGGGTCTTGAACCATGTTGTTTAGGGTGATGCGGCTGACCCCTAGAAGAGTCTGTCGTGGAACGAAGGCATCCATCTTGATCTTGAAGGCTGCCTTTCCTGAGATGTCTCGCCAGGATCCCCATGCACCTTTGAGGTGAACTCCCACCACGTATGGGCCATAGCGCTTACCTGCCATGGTTAGGCTCATTCGGGTCTCACGCCATTCACCCTCGTTATCCCAGCTAACGTTCGGGTATCGAAGAGACTCATAGTCTTCATCGGTCATTTGCAAAGAGAAATTACTTACCTGAAGGGGATTGAACATCACTGCTGCAGGATCTGTTCCTTCTAAGTAGGAAGTTGCTGCTGATGAAGCCGAAGAGTTCAGGAAACTACCAGTCAAAGACAGGAGAATGAGAGCCATTACAAGGCTTGATTTCTTCTTCCTGAACATATTTCAAGCCTACCCAGTACTTGTTATAGTCTGAAGGTTCAATGAAAAAGCATCAGGATTTATCCAGACGGAAAGTGGTCAAGACCGCTTCTTTCGTCATTGCTACCCTGTTTGCTCTTTCAACAGCAGTACCGATGGCGGCAGCTCAAGCAGGTTGTATTTACACCCCACCCCTTGATAAGGCTCACCAAGTAACCGACAAGGCTCTGGGCTTTGGCGTCAAGGCTCTAGCCTGGCAGTTTGAGCCAGGAAGCGATGCTAGCGGAGCATCGCTGTCACCTCTAGGGGCTAAAGTCTCGGTTGTCACGGGTAACCTTCGTCACATTACTTTCGGAGTTTTGCATCAAGGTATTCCGCGAGAGCAAAACCTTAAGGTTCTCGCAGATTCAAACCCTAAGACCATGGCTAGCCTCAACGGTGACTATTTTGACAGCAGGGGACCTTGGAACGCCATGGTTGAGGGTGGGCAAATAATCTATTCCCCACCTGGTGAATCAGGCGTTATCGGCCTTTCTCGCTACAGAGTGAGTGATGCCAAGGGATACCGAAGCACTGGAACTCTGACTATTGGTACCAGAAAGTTCAGCATCACTGGTGTGAACCAGTTAGAGCCAGGAGCAACCTCTCTGGTTGTCTATAGATCAAACTTCATTAGACCGCTTACTCCTAAGGGGCAGGTCACCTTCCAGATCAAATCAGGCAAGATTAGCAAGATCTATCCAGCAGGTGCAGCTATCTCTTCAAAATCCGGAACTGTTGTTCAGGTTAGAGGATACCTAGCACCAATCATCGCCAAGATGAAAGCTAAGACAACTGTTCGAATCAGTTTGCCTCCAGTTCCGCAATACGAAGAAAGAATGTCAGCAGATAACGTAACCAGCGCTGGAAGCATTTCAAGTAAAAGCAATACCTTGGTCTTTGATTCCGTGAACTTCCCAAACCTAAGCACCACCGGTTCAACATTGTTTGATTCAAACTATGTTGGAACCACTCGTGCGGGCAGAACAACAATCAGAATTTCCCCTGATGCTCAAGGCAATCAAATTGTAAGAAGTGTGCGCTCTGGTAGTTCAACTAAAGTCGACCCAGGTGGCTTCGTGATACAAGCTAAGAGCAGCAGTGCTTCACTAACCGCTTCAAGATTCAAGGTGGGCGATGTTGTCACAGTCTCAAGATCGTTTATCTCTGAATCAAAATCGCAGTTTGTGAGTGCTGCTGGTCGCGGTCCAAGAATTGTTCAGGGTAGCAAAATGGTTTGGATTTGTGCTCTACACAACAAAGAACACAGACCAAGATCAGCTATCGGTTGGAACCAAGACGGACAGGTTTGGCTCATTACCTCTAGTAGAGGCTACGATGCTTTTGACTTTGGGTACCGACAGGGTGGCTCAACTTCAAGCCAGATGGCTCAGTGGTTACTTTCACTTGGAGCAACCGATGCTGTTCTGCTTGATGGCGGTGGCTCAACAACAATGCAGATAAATGTGCCAGATGTTGGCTCGCAAAGATTTGATTTGCCAGATGTTGCTTGGTGGCGTGAACTTGCCAATGCTTTCAGCATTGAAAGAAAGAACTAGTCCTTCTTCTTTCTTGGCATCATAACTTTCGCTGAAATCTTGATAGAAGCTTTTCTGGTGAAGAACCTGCTCGATAGAGCAGTGATCTTGTTTAGTGGACCATCAACGACAGCTGCAGGTGACTTTTCCTTGCTAAGTGCCATAAAGGTTGTGTTTATAACATCCTCTGACGAACGAATAAATCTGCCAAGAGCAGGCTTAGTTCCATTTGAATCAAAGAACTCAGTAGCTGTCGGACCTGGGCATACGGCTAGCACCTTGACACCACTGTTACGTGTTTCACCCCATAGAGCTTCTGTGAAGGATAGAACGAAAGCTTTGGTAGCCCCATAAACAGCCATGTATGGCAGTGACTGGAAAGCGGCAGTTGAGGCAATGTTTATAACTATGCCGTCCTTGCGCTCAACCATGCCAGGTAAGAATGCGTGGGTTAGTTCAACCAGAGTGTGGATGTTGACGTTTAGTTCGTCAACAATGAAGCTGTTCTCTTCATCAACGAAGTTGATGGTCTGACCAAACCCAGCGTTATTGATAAGAATGTCAATCTGCGTTCCACGGCCCTTGAGAATCTTTGCAAGGGTTGAACCAGCATCTCTGGCACTTAGGTCCATAGGAAGAACGCTAGCGGCATAGATGCCGTGCGCAGCTGTGATGCGGTCAGCTAGTGCTCGTAGGCGATCTGCTCTTCTGGCAACCAAGATGACCTTGACTCCAAGGTCGGCTAATTTGAGTGCGTAGGCTTCACCTAGACCCGAGCTTGCTCCAGTGATTAGGGCTGTTTTTCCTGCTAAATCTTTCATCACTCACTATTCTGCCAGTTACTTTAGGGTCTTTGGGGCAATGTCGGGGCTAGGCTTAATGTTAAGTTCAGCAAGGAGATTCAAGTGATAGATCGCATTAGGCACTTCAGGGCAGGCCTTCTTTTGGCTCTAGCCTCAGCAGTCGTATTTTGGCCAATCAGCTACTGGTTCCCGCTACCTGAGTATTTAGGCGTTTTAGCCAGCGAGGAATACGCCAACTACCAACTAGCCCTTAGAAGCATCGTGGTTATCTACTTTGTCTTCTTCCTACTGAATCTTGTAACCGCTGCACTTTCGGCTACCAAGCTCAACGCAACCGTGAAGCTCTACTTGGCTCTGGTGCCAGCAGCTGTTCTTCTGATTGCTCCTTTCCTGCTGATCATTCCAACTGCTCTAAGTTTCAGGGACCGCAACTACTTTGAAATCTTCCAGGCGATGTATAGATTGCTCAGATTCACTTCTCCTCAGCTTCTTGGCCTGGCTTTGGTTTGCACAGCAATCGCCATTGCACTAAACCTAAAGGCAGCCTTAGTCTTCAGATCAGCCAAGGATCTTGGCAATGTTGTTCCTCAGGTAAAGAAAAGATACTTCATCTACGGTGGCGTTGCTTTGCTAGTTTTTGCAATCATTGTTCCGCTTGGTGCTTTCAACGGTGCAGTCAGATCTCAGGACAGAGCAGCTTGCCAAAAATATGCTGCACTACAAATTCCAGAGCTTGACGAAGACGTGCCAACCTTCTTATCTGAGATAAGGGTTGCTGGAGAATCAGCTGGCAGCCGTTCACTTCGGGATTCCCTCATCAAATTCTCCGATCTTTCTAGGCAGTACTTTGCCCTTGTCAATACCGACGATATTGGTTCGTTTGTGTTGCAAGAGGCCGAAAAGGAAACCAAAAGCGCTAGGGATGCTGTTGTTCAAGCCTGCTCAGATTATTCGGTGCGATAGTTTCGGGAAAGTGAATAGTAATGAGTGCGACTACACAAGAGAATAAGGCAGAGATACTGGGAGAGTTTTGGTTGAACCATAAGGATGACACTAACTTTGAAGAGTTCATTAGTTATAACGACTTGGGTTTGCCTCTCGCATATGCAATCTCCATGAACATCATCAAAGCTACCGAATTATCAGACAAGTTGGTCAACGAAACCTTTACCCTACTTCTGGCTAGCTTCGAAGTTGAAGACGAAGGATTTGAAAACCTTGAAGATATCTTCATCCTTGCTGGCAATTCGTAGCCCCAAAACCTTCAAAACGCTAGATACGTTAAAGCGTATATATTTAGGCGAACCGACTAGTCTTCAAAATAAGATGGAAGGTAATTACAGGCCACTGAGGTAGGTTTTACGATGACCAGAGCACTAAGGAAACTCACAAATTCTTTCTTAGCCCTCTCGCTCGGTGTTGGTCTAAGCCTTGCTGCTAGCCCTCTAGTTCAGGCAGCGGACGAATGTTTGCCAGGCTTCACCCTTGTTGAAGATGCTTGTGAAAATACCTACACATTCTCTGAAGGAGCCAAGTCTCTAGTAGTTCCTAATGGTCTTGGACCAATGGAATTTGAAGTCCTAGGAGCAGCCGGTGGGGCTGGAGGACTAGATGGGGTAGCTTGTTCAAGATCTTTCGGTGGCGAAGTTGGATTCCTAGTTATCAAGGTCAAAGACTTATCAAATAAAACTCTTCGGTTCTATCCAGGGGACAAAGGTAAAGACGGGGCTAGTGGTGTCAGAGCTGCTGGCGGTGGAGCTGGTGGAGCATCTCTACTAAATGATCAGTACCAAGGTGGCCGAGGTGGAAACACTGGAAGTGTTGGAACTTCAGGTGCAGGTGGCGGTGGCGGTGCCGCATCTGTATTAGATATCGGTGATGACAGATTTGTTGCTGCTGGTGGTGGTGCAGGTGGTGGTTGTGCTAACTCAACTAATGGATCTACCTGGGGTTCAACTGCAGCCAGTTACACCGATAACTCAAATGGTGGTGCAGGTCTATCAACTACTGGAAATCCATACTTTGATGGTGGCGGTGGCGGCGGTGGCGGTGGCGGTATCGTCGGTGGTGCCGGAGGTCTTCTATACAAGGCAGCAGGAAATGAATCTGCTGGCTTTGGGGGAAACGCAGGTAAAAGCACAACTGTAGGAAACCAAGTTGTGGTTAGCAACTATCAGGACTCCGATACCCCAGGAAAAATTCTGGTTAGATATTTCCCAGTGCTTGGAACTAAGTCGATTGAACCGGTAAACACTGTTCCAAATGCAAAAAATGCAATCGAATACAAACTGACTCTAAAATCCAACAGACCTTTTACAGCAAATGACGTTGTCCTAAGCGGCTCAGCCGCTGCTTGGCAGCCACTGAACGTTACTCTAACTTCAGCTAAGCCAACCGTTGCCCCGTTTAACTACACCTTCACTGTCGCCCCTAAAGAGCCAAGAGGGAAGCTCACTGGAACCCTTGTTGCCACTGTCTTTGATGTCAGTGCCAGAGCAGTTGTCATGGAAGCAGGTAATCCAGAGGCGAAACTGATCTTCAATGATTCAACGCTGAACATGAGAACCAAGACTTTCGATGTCTTATTCAATGAGAATGTTCAGGGCCTAACCCAGTCCGATTTCGCGTTGTTGACTGGAACAGCCAGAAGCTGTCAGTTAGGACCTGTGACAGGTGAGGGCTATTTATACCGAGTCTCAATAACCAACTGCCCAACAGGATCATTTGGCTTAAGTCTGAATCAGAATGCAGTTACCGATTCAAGTTCAATGAGTGGACCTAGAGGCTCAATTAGCTCAGGGCTACTAGGTAAGTTCGCAGATGATATTTCTCCAATTGGAACTGTTGTCATTCAGCCAGGAACATTGCAATCCAACAGTCACGTCTTTGATGTCAGATTTGATGAAGTTGTCACAGGCGTAACAGCAGCAAGCTTTGCTCCTGCTGCTGGAACTTCAACTAAATGCCAGGTTGGCTTTGTTGTTGGTAGCGGTAGATATTTCCAAGTCAGTTTAGATAACTGCACCGATGGAACATTTGGTCTTACTCTTCTTGCAGGTACAGCTTCAGATGCGGCAGGAAACTTAGGGCCTGATCAAGATGTCGTTTCAGAACTAAGTGAACAGTCAACTAAGGCAACAACTATTTCTGTGTCTCCAGGGCAAATGCCAGAAGCACTTGAACCTACTCCAGTAACAAGAGTTTTCTCAGACCTAGACCCTGATACTCAGGCTGCTATTCAGTCTGCAGGAATATTTGCTCCAGCTCAAGGAGCACCGACAGTAACTGTATTGACGAATCTTTCTAACTCAACGCTTACTGAAACTATTCAACTAGTTTCAACTCAGCCTGTTGAAGTTGGTTCCTCAGTTCGTATGAGCGTTCAAGTCAGTACTGAGATAGCAGCAGCATCCGATGTTGTTGCCTTCTTACAAACTGGAGACCTTTGGCAATATCTCGGTCGCACTTCTTTCGTTGGAACTACCGCAAGCTCGTCTGACTTCACAGTTGCCAAACTAGGTCAATACAAGATCCGTTTAGTAATTATTGGTAAAGATGTTGTCACCAACATGTCAGTTCCTAAAGTGGCAGGATTCGGTAAGGGGCTATCTGACTTCTCAAGAGCGGTCAACTCAGAGCAGACTCTACTTAGCCCACAGCAAGTAGATATCACCCTTAACGGCATCGCCGGCCCTAACGGAGTCCCAGCTGTCGTTGACCCAAATGCCACCGAGGTGCCAGGGGCTCAAACCGATGAGAATGCCCCTAGCCAGCCATATGACCCTTTAGCGAGCCCTGAGGGCGTCAAGGCGGTTGCTGAAGCGGTCGGAACAGCCGTAGTTGTTGCAGGTGCTGTTGCAGGTGCGGTAGCGGGTGCGGTCGCTGGAGCCGGAGCATCTGCAGGTTCTAGCGGTGGTAGCAGTAGCAGCAGTAGTTCTAGCTCTGCTAGAGCTGGTAGCGAAGCTAGCTCACAGAACACTGATTCCAGCGAGGGTGAAATCTCAACCCTTGATGCAGAGGTTGAATCATTCACCACTGCCAAGGTCAGTTGGGGAGATCAGCTTCCAATATTTAAACTCAAGGTATTTACATTCCTCGATCTCTTCACTCACAATCTCACAGTGAGCCTCGCTAAGTTCTCACCAGTGATCTCAAAGATTGTGAACGATGGAGCATATCTTCGATCAATCTTTGGATCCATGTGGTTGGCTGCTCCAATCACTGGAGTTGTTCTAGCAGTAGTTGCACTGGCACAACCATCTATTGAACTTAGACCACCAACATGGGAACTGTTCTTGGCTATTGCGGTTCTAGGTATGTTTGACGCATTCTCTGGATTGGTCGCAACTGTTGTCTACTCCATCGGAATGATAAGCATGTATGGCATAAGCGATCTTTCTGATGTTCGTTTGATGCTGGGTGTTCTGCTACTAGGATTTGGTCCAGCGCTTATTGGTGTTGCCTTTAGAGCGATTAGAAAACAATTCGAAACCAGCGTTGCTTATCTTTGGGATCGATTAGTTGATATTGCAGTTCTAACTTTCTTCGTAGGTTGGTCAGTATCAGCCATGGTTGCCACTCTTCCCGCTCTTGCAGGAAGAACTCTTGTAGTTGCCAACTACACCAACGAGTTCGCAATCTTATTAGCAGTGGCTATCGCAGTTCGTATTCTGCTTGAAGAGTTAGCTGCCCGAGGATTCTCTAAACGTTTGGACACCATTAACCCAACTGAAGTTCCTTCAACTTCACAGGTTCAAAAGGTAATCTCAACCGGTATCAGATTGTTCCTCTTTATATTTGTGACAGCTGCATTCATGGGTAACGTTTGGCAAGTGTGGGTAGGTAGCTTGATCTTTATCTTGCCAAACATCTTGAGCTGGTTCCAAGATCGCTTCCCTAACTACCCTTGGCTCTGGAGACTATTACCGCAAGGTATTCCTGGTCTTGCATTGACCTTGATTGTCTCTAGCGTTAGCGGGGCTATCATCGGAAGCTGGCTTGAAGGAAACCCTGAATATCCTCAGTACCTATTCATGTTGCTACCAATACCGGTGTTCTTACTAGGACTCATCGGAATGTTTGGTCGTGAAGGTAATGAGGATGAAGAGCGTCCAATCATGGCTCATAAGTGGCGTTGGATTTACCGTATTGGTGGAATTGGAATGCTGTTGCTAACCATGAACCTAGCTGGAGTGCTAGTTATTTAATCTTGTATTTCTTTACCAAGGCAGCAACTTCTTTCTGCCTTGTAGTAATGAACTTGAGAGTTGACGCTTGCTCCAATGCAATGATTTCCATCTGATCTGCATTGTTTCTAGCAGCCAGTGTTGGTCTAATCACATTGGCAGCAGATTTCATCAAAGTTGAAAGCTTCATCTTGGTAGCCATAGCTGAAACAGCTTTTAGCTGAGATAGGTAAGCATTACGGCATGGCACATAAGCGATGCACTTGGTATACATCATGCCTCTTACAGTTTCTTTTGGAAGCCATGGATGAGTAGAAGTTCTTGAAAGCATAGGTGTCATGAAGGTGTCACCAAAGTCTCTAGTTGTGGCCCTGTTTTCACCAAATGTCTGGTCAAGGCCCCAAGGAATGAAAGTGAACTTACCTCGGGTATTACTTCTAATGAAGTAGTTATTTACGTTAGGTCCGGTGTATCCATCCCAGTGACCTAAGAAGTTTTCAACTGCCATGAACTTTATTAGAGCTGTTCTATCGGTAACTCCATCTAGGGCTTTATACCAATTGGCAGGATCTCTATAGTTTGCAGCAGAAATCAGTTTGGTTAGATCGTTCTTGTTAGGTGTTACCTTCCAACCATGGTCAGCCGGGAATGCTCCAGTTATGTTATCGCCATTGTCATTACCTGGCTTGAAATCTTTTAGAGCAACACCTTCGTAGATGTGCTGGGTGATATCTCTAAATCTTTTGCCAGCAAAATTCTCATCAGGTTGTTCAACATTGGCATACAAACCTTTATCAAGGCCGTTAACATAAACTCTTGCCCAACCAGTTTTTGATGCTGGAACACCCATGGCATTGAATAGGGCATATGCTCCATACTCATGAATCTTGCTGCCATCTTGAGTCATTGCGTTTAGGGTCAATCTTCTTTGACCTAGGTAACCGGTTCCAGCAGGACCGTTAGGGAACTTGATCTTGAAGCTAGGGGTGTCTCTAAGTCTTTGTATAGAGGTGGAACCCTTTAGACGAATATCCATCTCCACTGGACCGCTGGTACGGCCATCAACAGACATAGTGACAGTTCCAGGGACATAGATCCTGTAACGACTTCTGTCATTTAGTGCATCCACTGTGGCCTGTGGCAAATCTAGGTCAACTCTGAGGATCTTTTGGGGGTTGAAGAAGTCTGAGGACTTGAGGGTGCTAGCAGCCTGAGCAGGGGAGACTAGGAGCACAGAGCCTAAAACCAGTGCTGTCGAGGCCGCTATGAGCCTTCTTACGCCCTTGTTGATAACCATGTGGGCTAATCTATCATTATGACCCCTATTGATTACCCTCTTCTGCTGGCCACTCTCAGCATTAACCTAGTTTTGCTGTTCATAGTGTCCTACGTGTTCTTCTATAGAAGACACAAGCGCAGAGACGTATTCGTGGCCATTTGCCTCATCAACATCACCCTGTTTGTCTTGGGTGGAGCGCTTGGAACGTTCACCATCTCTATTGGCGTTGGTTTTGCCCTGTTCAGCGTTATCTCAATCTTCAGACTCAGATCAACTACCTTGGGTTGGACTGAGATCGTCTATCTGTTGGTAGCCCTAGCCATGGGTCTAACCCTAGGTCTTCCTGCTTATGACCTACCCGTTCAGACCCTTTACGCTGTCCTTCTAGTGCTAGCTGTTTACGTAGTGGATCACCCAAGGGTGCTACCGCAGCGAGTGAACCAGAGATTTAGCCTGACAACTGACTATGTCGAGATTGAACCAGCAGCTCTAAAGCTTAAGGTTGAGCAGCAACTAGGACACACAGTTCAAAGAGTCCAGGTTAGAGCAGTCACTACAGCACCAGTTGGAATGAAGCTAGAAATAGAGTCCTAATGGCACTCAAGGCTCCTAAGGCTAAGTTTGAATACGAACCACATCCACACATAGCAAGACGCAAGAAGCATAAAGCAGATAACGCTGAGCAGATTCTTTCCGACGTTGGTCCTAGAACCCTTAACCAGAAACTAGGTCTTGCCATCACCAAGAGTGTTGGAACCATGTGGGCAGCATATGTATTCTTTGGGCTAACCCTAGTTAGCCTGCCTGCTGTAATCATGACTGGAGACCCAGTTCTGATTGTTGCTTGGATAGCCCAAACCTTTTTGCAGTTAGTTTTACTACCAATAATCATCGTTGGTCAAAACATTCAAGCAGCAGCCGCCGAAAAGCGAGCAGTGATGACCTATGAAGATGCGGCTGCTGTATTAGATGAAGCAGTGAAGATACAAAAGCACCTTGATCACCAAGACGAGTCGCTAGCTCACCTAGTTGCCCGTCTAGAACAAATCGAAGAGAAGCTTTCTAAAAGGTAGTTATGCGTTTAGTTATAGCTGACTGCTCAGTTGACTACGCTGGCAGACTAACTGCCCACCTGCCTAAAGCCAGAAGACTGCTAATGCTCAAAGGTGATGGCAGCATCCTTATTCACAGCGAAACAGGCTCCTATAAGCCTTTGAACTGGATGAATCCGCCATGTAATTACTCGGTTCATGAACCAGATGAAGAGCAACTAGGCAATGGCATCAAAGAGATCTGGCGAGTAAGCCAAGCCAAGACAGCAGACATTCTTTGGATTCAAATCTTTGAAATACACAACGACATCAACCATGAACTTGGCAAAGACCCAGGCCTAATCAAAGACGGGGTTGAAGCTCACCTGCAAGAACTAATGGCAGCTCAGATAGAGATCATCGGTGAGGGAGCCAAGTTAGTCAGAAGAGAATACATGACACCAATTGGGCCAGTCGATATTCTTGCTAAAGATAAAAACGGTCAGAGCGTTGCAATCGAAATCAAACGCCGTGGTGAAATCGATGGCGTTGAACAGCTAACTAGATATCTAGAACTTATGAATAGAGACGCAGCTCTTGCACCGGTTAGAGGAATATTTGCAGCTCAAGAAATCAAACCTCAGGCAAGAACACTTGCTGAAGATAGAGGTATTGAATGTTTGATTTTGGATTATGAACAGCTTAGAGAAGCTTCAATAGATCCCGACTCTTTATTCTGGTAAACCAGCAGCCTTTACGAATTCCCTAACTGCAATAACGCGAGCACTAGTCTTTGACTCAACATCAATGCCAGCGGCTGCAACAGCTCTGTTCACTAGGTTTTCAACTGCACGAAGTGTTGTTCCACGCTCCTGAGCAATCTGTTGGTTTGAATAACCTTTAGCAATCATGCGTAAAACTTCGAACTGAGTTCTTGAAACGTTTACCAGTGAGTGTGAAGGTTTTAGATCATCTCTGAACTCTTCACCAACCTTGTCACGAAGAGCAGCTTCGATTGCCTGGTTTAGAACACCTGGGTCAGATAGACGACTCTTTAGAAGGTAAGCAGCGTTTTTAGGAACAGACTTAACATCAAAGCCAAAAAGTCTTGGTTCTGCTACGTGAGTTAGAAATACTAGAGCCATCTCTGGGTGCAGCTTGCTCATAGCAACTGCAAAGTCCAAACCGTTAGGACCAGCACCAAGATCAATATCCAGGATTACAACATCAACATCTTCAGCGTCAGTTATCTTTCGGGCCTCGCGCGCGTTAGCTGCAACCTGGACCCTAAAGCCATCATTTACTAGCTTGTCGGAAACAAGAGCCCTGATGAACGGTTCGTCTTCAACAACTAGAACCGACCTTTGATACTTAGTCATGACACCACCCTTACGTCAGCCTTTATTGTTTCACCTACCCCCAATTAAACAACTTAACTGTTCATTTAACCGAATAGGGGTATAGGGCAATATAGAGTTGTAAAACCCCTAAAACAGGAGCAAAAATGGCCCTAGAAGACCGCAAGGTATGGCGAGGATTCGCTAGCGATAACTACGCAGGAGTTCACCCAAGCCTGTTTGAGCTCATGCAGAGCGTCAATGAGGGCCATGAACTGGCCTACGGGGATGACTTTGTCACAGCTGAACTAAAGAAGATCTTCAAAGACACCTTTGGACCTGATGCAGAGGTTTTCCCTGTCTTTAATGGCACCGGAGCCAACGTAATAGCCCTTTCCTCAGTGGTTAGAAGGTGGGAGTCGGTGATATGTGCTGAGACTGCTCACATCAATAGCGATGAAGGAGGAGCTCCAGAGAAGATGGCGGGGCTGAAGCTCTGGACAATCCCAACCCCTGATGGGAAGCTAACCCCAGAACTTATCAAGCCACACCTATTTGACATAGGTTCAGTTCACAGATCCCAGGTGGCAGTAATCAGCATTACCCAGACAACCGAGATGGGAACTCTTTACTCAATCCCCGAGATCAAGGCACTTGCTGATTTTGCTCATGAGAATAACCTCAAGTTGCACATGGATGGAGCAAGGCTCTCCAATGCAGCAGCAGCCCTAAACGCCAGCTTCAAAGAGTTCACAACCGATGCAGGTGTTGACCTAGTTAGCTTTGGCGGAACCAAGATTGGAGCTCTTGCTGCTGAAGCAGTAGTTGTCACTAACTCTAAAGAGCTAGCCCACAGCATTCCTTTCCTACGCAAAACATCTATGCAGTTACCAAGCAAGATGAGATTCGTTAGCATTCAGCTAATCGGACTACTCAAAGATGATCTAGCTATCAATAGCGCCAAGCACGCTAACGCTATGGCTAAGGCTCTAGATGCTGGAGTCAGAGAATTAGCAGATAAATCTAATGGCCGAGTTAGTGTTCCTAACCCAACCCAAGCCAACGCAGTATTCCCTATTCTTCCGATGGAACTAATCCCAGAAATCCAAAAGGAATACTGGTTCTATGTCTGGGATCACAATATCGGCCAAGTCCGCTGGATGTGTGCCTGGGATACCAAACAAGAGGATGTTGACGGTTTACTCAAGGCTTTGGCTAAAGCCCTTGGGGTTTAGACTAGGACCATGCAACCAAACAAAATCGCGATTACCGCTGCCCCTATTGCCCCTGTTCTAGCAGAACGCTGGAGCCCAAGATCTTTCAACCGTGAGTACCTACTAACTCAGCAAGAAGCCCTATCTATTCTTGAAGCAGGCAGATGGGCACCATCTGCAAACAACCTTCAGCCATGGAGATTTGCATTCATCAGCCGTAACGATGACCTACACGCAGAACTTTGTGAAAAGGGTCTAACCGGATTCAACCAAGCATGGGCACCAGACGCATCAGCACTTATCGTTCTTGCAGTTCAGAAAGCTCTACCTGACGGCAAAGAGATTACTGGTCGCAAATATGACGCAGGTCTAGCAGCATCCCTAATGGTTGTTCAAGCCCAAGAACTAGGTCTTCACACTCACCACATCGGTGGAATCGTTAGAGAAGAAATCGAATCTCTGCTAAAGCTTGATGACAACCACGAAGTTCTAGTTGTTATTGCTGTTGGCAAGGTAGCTCCTGCAGAGCAGCTTGAAGGCCCTGCATACGAGCGTGAAATTGCTCCAAGAGTTCGACTAAGCCTCGATGAAATCATGTTGTACGGAAAGCCGTAATTGCCAACCACATTTCACACATCTATAGCTGAAGAAATAGCAGGCTGGTTTCCTTCATTAGGCGCAACCCTGTTCTACCTAGTTGTCTGGGCTCTCGTCTTTGCAGGCACAGGCTTGCTTATCGGAGCATTCATACCGTTCATCACCGGTGACTCTTTAGTCTTTGCAGCAGGCCTTATTGCAGCTGCTCACGCAGCAGATGTAAACATCATTGTGATGGCAACAGGTGTCGGAATCGCAGCTTGGTTAGGCGACCAGGTTGGTTACACCTTAGGCCGTCACTATGGCAGACCTTATCTAGATAAACGAAAAGGCAAATGGATCAGAACTGGAATAGAAAAGAGCGAAGCTCTATTTCTAGCCTGGGGTTGGTGGGCAGTTGTCATAGCTCGATTCATGCCTTGGGCAAGAGTGTTTGTTCCAGTAGTAGCAGGTATTTCAAACATGAACTATTACAAGTTCTTTAGTGCCAACCTGGTTGGTGCTTTGGCTTGGGGAGTTGGCCTAACTATGGCTGGTTACTTCTCAGCCAGCATTCCTCTAGTAAAGAATGCTTCTTACCTGATCGCAGGACTCTTTATCTCAGCAAGCATTATTGCTGGACTAAGAATCTGGCTAATGAATAGAAGAGCTAGCTAACCCAAACTGAGCAAACTCAGGGGATTTCTCTCTAGCAATAAAGTCCAGTTCTTGGGCTGCCCACATATCAAAGTATTGATCAAAGATATGACCATCTCTTTCTAGCCAGCGTTGCTTTCTTATTTCTTCTGGCACATCAAGCCAAACAGTCAAATGAGCAACCGTACTGGTGTATCTATTTAGAGAGCCACAGCCTTCAATAATCAAAGGTGTGCCACCCGAGAACTCTCGCCATCTATCTCGTTGTTCTTCTTCCCAGTTGTATTCCTGCCAGGAAGAAGTGCCAGAGAAAAGAAGTGGACCTAGAACCACTCTTTGCAGATACTCAGCTCCAAGCGACAAACCATTCCAACCCTCATACAGATCATCCATATGAATAACCCTTGGCAAAGATTCACCAGCTCTAAATAGCTCATTCTGCAGATCTAAAGCAAGGGTTGATTTACCTGAACCAGCACGTCCATCAATAACAATGATTGGCATTGATACACCTCGGTCTATCAAAGCAAAGGTCTCATCCGTTAGAGCGGCGAGTAACTCCTCATAAACCAGTTGTTCAGGCATAGTGCCAGCCTACTTTTTATATGCCCTCAATCAGAACATCTGGGTGCTTGTCGAAGCGGTAACCTTCACCACGAATAGTTCTAACGATGTCCTCGTTACCAACTAGGCCTGCTCTAAGTCTTCTGACATGAACGTCAATGGTTCTGCCGCAAACTTCAGGGCCACCTGCACAATTCCAAAGCGTCTTTATTAGCTCTTCTCTGGATATTGTTATTCCTTGGTGCTTAACCAGGTATTCAAGCAAGCAAAACTCTTTGCCAGTGAGATCAGCTTTAGCTCCATCAATGAATACTTTTCTACGCTGCAGGTCAATAACTACTCCCTTAGCAGCGTTCTCAGCATTCTTCTCAACTAGACGCTCTAAGGCTCTAGGGTCAGAAAGGGCAGTTCGAACTACATCAACGTTTCTTCCTCCAGAACCAGTCTTAGCAAGGGCAACAGAGGCAAAAGTCTCTGCCGCTAGTCCTGGAGCAATAGATTCCAGAGTCTCTCGTAAAGCAGCAACAATTGCTCCTAGAGATGTGCCATTAGCTTTAGCCGTTGACTCATCGATGCCTACGTATAAAGCGAAGCCTCTAGCTTCAGTTTCAGTGAGATCAGTTCTTACAAATGGGTTTACAGTGGTGGTCATTTTTAATCCTTTGGGTTGTGTATGCGGGAAGGGTATGCCTAAATAGGACTTATTTCTGGGGTGTTGGTGTCGTAACTCGGTTTGAAAAAGAGGGCTTAGCCGGCTCTAAGAGTTAGCGACACATTCGCATACACATAACAGCGCTCATCATGACAGGGCGAGTTAAAGTCGCCTCCGGCATGGTGTTTGAAATAGCGGTGTTAGTCATGTTCTAAACTTTAGGTCTAAGTGCAACTTTCGTCAAGTTGCGAAACACCAAAGGTGGAACATTTTGAGGAAATTCCTCGCTCTCATATCCCTTGCTGGCTATCTGATTATTCTTGTAGCCACATCGATCTGGCCTAAGCCAGTCGATGGCGAAGGCATCCTCTCCCTCATCACCAGAGAACTACTTAACTTCACTGCCAGAACCCCAGGCCTCAACTGGATCCAATACAACGAACTCGAAGCCATTGGCAATGTCTTGCTATACATTCCCCTAGGCATCTTCCTGGTGGTCTTCGCTCCTAGAAACAGAACCTTACTGCTAGCTCTAGTTCCAGTCTTAGTTTCTTTGCTAGCCGAGGGAGCTCAGAGACTGTTCTTGCCAGACCGCTATGCAACCATCAATGACGTTGCATACAACGCCTTGGGTGGACTACTAGGAATTCTTATTGCAAAGAGCATTGCCCGTTTGAGGAAGAACTCAAAGTAGGGGCATTTAGCATTACCGGACCGGTAAGGACCTGCTTAGGCGGAACTGGCTCCATGTTGTCATCATTGATTGGTTCAACAAGGTTCAAAACAATTGTTCTAGTGGTTCCTGCAAGCATCTGAAGATCAAAGATCCATAGGGGTCTGTTTCTATCCATACCGTTGATAGCAAAATCTTCAACACCATCAACAGTTAGGCTCTCAGCCTCTGAACCAACCGGACCATAGATGGTCACTAGGTTACGGTTAGAGCCCTTAGGTCTCGACTCACCAAAGTTGTCATCAAGTCTCATATCAACATAGGCAGGTAGACCCTTAGGAGCACTGTTGGTGACTTCAATAGTCACACGACTCTTACGACCCTGGTAACCAGTGAAAGTGTCAACATTACAGATACCAAGCAGGTAATCTGCCTTCACGGTTGTGTAAGCGTCTAGCTTGTTACCACCAGCATTGTTGAGAGTAACTAGAACATTAGGACCAAAGCCAGTAGGAACTTCACCTGCAACCTGGTACTTACTAAAGATTTGCTGAGTTTTCTTATCTCTTGACCAAGCCATTAGGCGATCCCCAGTCTTATCTGCAGCAGCTGCAGCAAATAAACCAGATCCGCTAACCTTGCCAGAGAGAAGCTTCTGGAACATCTGCTTAGCTAGTTCACCAACAACATCGTCCTTGTCTTT
>JBIJAB010000123.1:0-3325 GCA_044345975.1 Rhodoluna sp. | reverse complement strand
CGTATCGAGGGTCTTACTGGTGAAAACCTAGTAGAGCTTCTAGAAATGCGTCTTGACGCACTAGTTCTGCGTGCAGGTTTCGCTCGCACAATCGCTCAGGCTCGCCAGATGGTTGTCCACCGTCACATTCTTGTTGATGGTCTCCGCATCGACCGTCCTTCGGCTCGCGTAAAGGTTGGTCAGATGATCCACGTTGCTGAGAAGAGCGAAAGCACTGAGCCTTTCCAAGTTGCAGCTGCTGGCGGACACGTTGACGTTCTTCCTCCTGTTCCTGGTTACCTTTCAGTTGAACTAGACAAGCTTCGCGCGACTCTAGTGCGTCGCCCAAAGCGTGCTGAAGTGCCAGTCACTTGTGAAGTTCAGCTCGTTGTTGAGTACTACGCGGCTCGCTAGTAACAAAAGGAAATCGTTATGAATGGTGCAGAGATTGCAGCGCTAATTGCTGCTGGTGCTTTCGCAGTTCTAGTTATCTTTTTGGTAATTGTTCTGCTCAAGGTATCTAGTCTGTTGGACGCTGCCTCTGCGACTATTCGCGAAACAGGGGAAACTGTTATTCCTCTGCTTGCAGAGTTGACTGAAACGACTAAGTCAACAAACAAGCAACTTGAGAAGATAGATGTCATTACGGACAACGTGGTTGATGCAACCAGCAACCTCAGCTCATTGATTTCATCTTTTACAACCACTGTTGGTGGTCCACTGATGCGTGTTGGAGAAATTGTTCGAAGCGTAAGTTCGCTCATTGGAAAGAAGAAGTAGCCAATCATGCGTAAGACTGTCGCCTTTATTGCAGGCATAGCTGTTGGTGTATACATCGCAAGACAGGTTGAAGCTAATCCAGAAGCAAGGCGAACCTTGGATCAAGCAGGCGAGAAGATAAAGTCTTTTGCGAACGCAGTGTCAGAAGGATATCGCGAGCAGGAAGCTAAGGCTTCTAAAACCGCAAAGTTGAAATCCTCGAAATGAAAACCGCTGAAATCAAAAAGAGATGGCTTGATTTCTTTGAGAGTAAAAATCACGTTGTAGTTCCAAGTGCATCACTCATTAGTGAAGATCCATCATTACTTTTCACCGTTGCAGGTATGGTTCCTTTCATTCCATACATGACTGGTCTTATGCCAGCTCCATATGCCAGAGCCACTTCAGTTCAGAAGTGTGTAAGAACCCTTGATATCGAAGAAGTAGGCAAGACAACCCGTCACGGAACCTTCTTCCAGATGAACGGAAACTTTTCCTTCGGTGATTACTTCAAGCGCGACGCCATCGCATTTGCTTGGGAGTTCCTAACTTCACCAACTGACAAGGGCGGTCTCGGTCTAGAGAAGGACAAGCTTTGGGCAACCGTCTACCAAGACGATGATGAATCGATTGCTTTATGGTTAGAGCTCTCTGAGATTCCCCTTGAGAGAATCCAAAAACGAGGCATGGCCGACAACTACTGGTCGACAGGTCAACCTGGTCCAGCTGGTCCGTGTTCTGAAATCTATTTCGATAGAGGTCCAGAGTATGGAGTTGAAGGTGGGCCTGAGGCCGATGAGAATCGCTACATTGAAATTTGGAACCTGGTGTTCATGCAATACGAACGTGGACTTGGAACAGGTAAAGACAACTTTGAAATACTTGGCGAACTGCCCAGCAAGAACATTGACACAGGGATGGGTCTTGAGCGCGTAGCTTTTCTAATGCAGGGCGTAGAGAATCTTTACGAGATTGATCAGGTCAGGCCTGTCCTAGATCTTGCTGCCGAGCTTGCTGGGAAAATCTACGGAGCGAACGAGGAAGACGACATCAGACTCAGAGTCGTTGCGGACCATGTTAGAAGTGCTCTCATGCTTATCGGCGATGGTGTTTCTCCTGGTAATGATGGACGCGGATACGTCTTGCGAAGACTACTTAGAAGAACAGTTCGAGCTATGCGGTTACTTGGAGTGAACGAGCCTGTGTTTGGGAGGCTCTTTCTGACTTCAAAGAACGCAATGGTTGATGCGTATCCGGAACTTGAAAACGAGTTCAAGAGAATCAACACAACCGTCTTGGCAGAAGAAGAAGCTTTCCTTAGAACTCTTGTCTCAGGCACACAAGTCCTGGAAACCGCTATCGCATCAGCAGTTGCAGCGGGAGAGAAGAGCCTTTCAGGTGAAACTAGTTTCCTACTTCACGACACCTATGGATTCCCGATTGATTTGACCGTCGAAATTGCGGAAGAGAACAATCTAACTGTTGATCGCGAAGCTTTTACTACTCTAATGAGTGAACAGAGAAACCGAGCCAAGGCTGACGCCAAAATGAAGAAGGCTGGCAACACTGATCTTTCGGTTTATGGTGATTTCAGAATGCAAGGTGTGACCAAGTTCACAGGTTACGAAGAGCTAGTTTCATCAGGTAAAGTTTTGGGAATAATTCAAGATGGTGAACAAGTAACAAGTGCTACTCAAGGTTCAATGATTGAAGTCATCCTCGATGAGACCAGCTTCTACGCTGAATCAGGTGGCCAGATCGCTGATTCAGGAGTCATATACGGTGACGGTTTCTCTCTAGAAGTTCTCAACGTTCAAAAGCCAGTTAAGGGTCTTGTATCACATAAGGCAATCGTAAGAACGGGTGAGATTGGTGTTGGTGTATCCGCAACGACAGCAGTGGATGCAGACTGGAGACTAGGTGCAGCCCAGGCTCACTCTGCGACTCACGTTGTTCACGCAGCACTTAGACAGGCTCTTGGACCAACAGCCCTGCAGTCAGGTTCATACAACAAGCCAGGCTACATGCGCCTCGACTTCTCATGGACTCAAGCTCTAAGTGCTGAAACCAAGTCTGAAATCGAAGAAATCGCAAACCTAGCCATTAGAGCCGACCTAGCGGTTTCTGCACAATACATGAGCCTTCCTGAAGCGAGAGAGTGGGGAGCAGTAGCTCTCTTCGGTGAGACATACGACGATAGCGTTCGTGTTGTTCAAATCGGTGGTCCTTGGTCAAGAGAACTTTGCGGTGGAACACACGTATCTAGAAGTGCTCAAATCGGTTTAGTGACGGTCACTAACGAGTCATCAGTAGGTTCAGGCTCTCGCCGTCTAGAGGCTTTGGTTGGGATGGAAGCTCTCCGTTCTCTAACCCAAGAGCGTGTGTTACTCCACAAAATTGCAGAACAGCTTAAGAGCACTCCATTATCTGCGAACGACAGACTAGAGACACTTCTATCTGAAATGAAAGACATGCAGCGTGAGCTTGCCATCGTCCAAAGTCAAAAGCTTGCAGGCCTCGTTCCTGAACTGCTTAAGTCAGTATCTCAAGTAAAAGATTTTAAGGTTCTTGCTCTTGAAACATCAGG
>JBIJAB010000122.1:0-3335 GCA_044345975.1 Rhodoluna sp. | reverse complement strand
GTTGAGCTACAAACGCTGGGTGCCTTGCGGCAACCTAGTTAGTTTAGCCGAATTCGGTTGGTGTCTCAAACCCCTATTTTTTAGGTAGGAAGACATCGTAGTTTTCTACTAGCCAATCAACGAAGTCCGGATTGCATAGAGCAGCTGAACTTCTCTTCTCCCTGAGTAGTTCAATTGCCTCATCCACTGGCATACCGTCTCTTACGAGCACTAGTGCTGTGACCAGCCCTGAACGGTTAAGACCGGCTTGGCAACGGATTAGTACTTTCCTGCCAGCTTTCCAGTCTTCGTGTGCTGCCTGAACAACCTGGTGCAGATCGTTTGCATCAACATCCACTTCTTCATGGTCATAGAAACCTAGTCTTAGTTCCTTCACATACCAGTCCACTGGATTAGCAGAGGAATACAGTGTTACCACTGTGTTGAAGTCATCTGGTGTTATCGGGCCGTCTGGATGTTTTGCTCCATCGGCATCAGTGTCAGCTGTTCCGCCCATCCAGAGTCCTGGCAGAATCTCAGACCAGAGCCTGTTGTTCGCGAATCCCCAGTCTGGGGCGGTCTTGTTTTTATCGTGCATCTTGCTGCTCTCTTGTATACGAAATGTGTTCTCACACAGGAATACGAACTAAGTTTAGGGTCAACTACTTCCCCTAAAACATAAGCCTCCAGCGAAACCCGAATATGGGCTAAACTGGTGGAGTTCTGGAGACGTCGCATAGCCCGGTCGAGTGCGCCTCACTGCTAATGAGGTAAGGGTCTTAAAAGCCCTTCGGAGGTTCAAATCCTCTCGTCTCCGCCAGAATGGAAGAGCCCTAGGTAACTAGGGCTCTTTCTTTATTCGGCTAACTGCCAGAAATAAACCTGTGTTCTGTCATCTTGTTCCTCGAGTAGTTCGGTTATGGACCAGTCGAAGGCCGCAGGTGAATGCGATGTGTGTAATAGCTCTCTCTTGCCATTGATTACTTGTATGCCAGAGATGATTGCTGTGTGGTCTCTATCTCCTGAATTATCCCAATCAAACTGAACAACATCTCCCACTTGGATTAGATCTCTATCTTTCCAAGTAAGTTCTGTAGCTAGTTCAGGTTTTGTTAGTAGATACTCGCGGAAACCCGTCGAAGAAATCCAAGCTCTAGAGAATTCAGGCTTGTATGTCCACTCTGGATCTAGGTTCCATCCTCTACTCAAAAGAGTTTGAGATACGAAGTTAACGCAATCTGTTCCGCCTAGATCGCCGAAGACCTCTTCGTTAGGAGATTTGTAATGTTCTTGAGCGTAGGCAACTTGTTTGATTACAGGTGCAGTGTTAGCTCGAAGGACGGTTCCTTCTGGTTTTTTATCGTGAACCACAGAACAACCTGTTAGTGATACTGAAAAAAGCAAAGCAGTAAGTAACAGTCTCTTCATCTAAACCCCCAGATCATTTCTGCTTGAGCCAGTTTATCAAACTAAGGAAGGTGGCTTTAGATAAAGTGGGACAGTGAGCATAAACAAAAGCACGACAATAAGCGATGTCGCAGAGGCAGCCGGTGTGTCCAGGGCTACCGTCTCTAGAGCTCTGGCTGGTTATGGTCGTATCAGCAAAGAAACAGTGGAACACGTAAGGGCTGTTGCTGAAAGCATTGGCTATCGCCCTAATGCTCTGGCAGTTGCTATGCGTGCTGGGAAAACAAAGACCATTGGTCTCGTCATTATTTCCGATTTCACAAATGCATTTTTTGATCGTGCTACTAAATCAATCATTGATAGGGCTCAGGAACTTGGCTTTAGGGTTCTAATCCAACACAGCGATGAAGATGTTTCCGTTGAGCGAGTCGCTATTGAGACCATGCTTCAGCACCAAGTTGATGGAATCATTCTCGTCCCTGCATCAACCACAAAGCATTCGCATCTAACGAAAAGTAAGTTGAATGGCAAGCCAGTAGTAATCATTGACCGCAAACTAGATGTTCGTCGCTACACAACAGTTACTACTGGTGATGAGGTAGCTGCAAAAGATGCTGTTTTGTATGCTGCCGAAAAGGGTCATAAGACACTAGGGTTCTTGATTGCTGTTCCTGGAATCTCTGGTCTAAGCTCTGTTCAACCTGAGATACCAATTACTTCCGTTCAGGAGCGTGTTGACGGTTTTGCTCAAGGAGTAAAGCTTTCTAAAGCAGCAGGTAGTTGGGTTTACTGCGAAGACAAGGAAGACGTTTCGGCGTCGGCTGTCGAAAAGTTATTGGACTCCCCTAAAGCTCCAACTGTGATCTTCACTTCCAACAACGATATGCTTCTTGCGGTTCTAAAGGTTGCTGGAGAGCGCGGACTGACCATAGGAAAAGACCTGTCTGTTGTGAGCTTTGACGATAGCCCTTGGGCTGCTGCAATGGTTCCTGGCATCACTGTTATTTCTCGGCCAGTTGAAGAACTAGGTCACATAGCTGTTACTGAACTAGTTGAAGCTATTGAAGGTAATACCAAGCCCAAGGAAATAGTGCTACCAGCAAGCCTTATCAAACGAGGTTCGGTAGCCAGCCTGTCTAAGGCTAAATAGACTTAAACTCACCCTCCAAATTCGAAGGATGAGTTATGAGATTCGGTTTTAGAAAGCCCTTGCTTTCAACGCTTCTCGTGCTCGCTTTGGCAGTTGGTGCAACTCCAAGTTCAGCTCTAGCTCAACCGGTTTCAGGTATCAGTACAACTATCTATAACGAGGGAACAGATCAGGCTGCGGCTTTCTATAACCCTGTTGTTGTTTCAAATATCAATCTCACTTTGCCTCAACAGTCAGTGGACACCTTAAACAATGATCCACTCACGAAGATATATCAGAGCGCTAACATCAGAATTACAACGGCTGATGGAACAGTAACAACACTGAACAACATTGGCGTAAGACTAAAGGGCCAAGCATCAAGAAAAAATCTTTACGAGAAAGCTCCACTCAAACTAAAATTCGATGCTTTTGTTAAAGGTCAGAAGTTCATGGGGCTCACTCGCATGACTTTGAACAGCATGATTCAAGACCCATCTTTCGTTCGCGAAGACACTGCTTACAGAATCTATCGAGCCATGGGCTTGGTGGCACCTCGCACTACTTACTCGTGGGTCACTCTTAACAATGCTGACTTTGGTCTATACATGAACGTTGAATCAATTGATGCCCAGATGCTCAAGCGATGGCTGAACCCTGTTCATGTTTATAGTTCAGACTGCTACCTCCAGGATCTCACTTACAGCCAAAGTGATTGTTTTGATACCAACTATGGAAGTACGGATAGAACCCGTTTCAATGCAGCAGTAGCGGTCTCTGTCCTAAACGGTGAGACCTGGTGGAATGAAGTCAACAAGGT
>JBIJAB010000017.1:0-12234 GCA_044345975.1 Rhodoluna sp. | reverse complement strand
AGCTCTTTGATTTGAGACTCAACTTTAGGAGTGAGTTTGGTTAGAGCAAATGAGGTTGGCCAAAAGTTACCGTCGTCAAGAGTAGAGTGCTCTGAGAAGCCAAGGGTAGAGACTCTAGATTTGAACATGGCTGCGTTCTGGAAGAAGATGATTACTTTGCCAGTTTTACCTGGAGTGTAGAAAGAAGGCATTCCATACCAGGTCTTAGCGACTAGGTGAGGAGCGTGCTTTTCTACTAGGGCCTTGATGCGAAGAGCCATTTCTTTCTCCTCCTTAGGCATCTTGTTGACCTTCTCCATGAATGCCTTTAGGTCCGCTTCAGCACTGGCGGCGCGCTTAGACTCAGCTGCTCTGTCTTTCATAGCCTGGCGTTCTGCTGCCGTGAAAGTTTCGGTCTTTTTCTTTTCAGCCATTGGTTTTCCTTTCAGCTGTTAGACCTTATATTAGGGTTGCTTTTGGCGTAACCTTGTCCAATGAGTGATTTAGAGAGCGTAGGCTCGAGAGACAACTGGACCTGTTGGCTCTGCGATGAGCCTGTCGACTCTGAAAGTTCAGTCAACGGCGATCTAGGTCCAAGTGCTGACAGCTATTTCTTAGTTAAGGCTAAAAAGGGTGAGAAAGCCGTTGAACGCCTAGCTCACCGAGCATGCAACACAATGAAGGGCAAGATTGACCCGGTGATTCAATGGCGTCAGGATCTAATGGTCTTTGAGCCAGCTCCTATTATTCAAACTGTCGAACGACTTATGAAAAAAGGCGGCAAGGAAGCTATTGGTCGTTGTGCGGATAAACGAGATGCAGATGCTGCAGCAGAGTGGCTACTAGATAGGCTCTCTAGATTTGCTCCTGACCAAAGATTCACTGTGGACATTACTCAGGGTGGCGGTCAGTTTGTCCTAATGCTTAGAAGTGCCTAGGCATGACTAAACCAATCAGAGTAATCTTCCTTACCTTCTACTTCGAAGCTTGGGATGCTTTAGATGCTGTTTATAAACAGATGAAGGCAGATGAGAGATTTGATCCTTTAGTTATAACTATGCCTAGGAAACTAACTGGCTATAAAAAATTCAAGGATGAAAAGTTAGTCAGTGCTTATCTTGATTCAAAAGGTATAGAACACGAGAGATTCCAATTCAAGAAGAGTAAGCACGGATTAGCCAGGCTGAAAGAGCTTGCTCCTGACTACATTTTTCTGAACTACCCGTGGCATAGAAACTACAAAAGAAACTATCAAATACACAAACTGGTTGAGTTCACTAAAGTCTGTTACATCCCTTACTTCTCGACCTCCCTGGTAGCTGAACCTGGGGTAGAGGGTGTTGCTCTGCATCAGTTCACCCAACCCACACATCGTCTTGCCCACATGGTGTTCCTCCAAGATGAAGACACTAAGTCGGCCTTTGCCACAATGGGTAGAAGCGATCACGCTTTCCTAACAGGCACGCCAAAGATCGATGCACTAATAGAAGCAAAAGACAAGGTCAAACCTGTTTGGCCAATTAACAGAACTCTTGCTGATGGCTCAAAGCCATTCAGATTAATCTGGGCACCTCATCACAGCTACACTCCAGTTTGGTTGAACTTCGGGCACTTCACAGATCAAAAAGATGCAATGCTCGATTATGCCAAGAGGCACCCTGAGATAGATATTGTTTTTAGACCACACCCATTCCTTCTAGGAACTCTCACTGGTGAAGGCCTGATGACTCCAGGGGATCTAAAGAGTTGGCAGGACGACTGGGATTCACTTAAGAACACCTCAACTGACGTTGAACAGGCTTTCACCTCATTAGCTTTGGCATCTGATGCCATGATCACTGATGGTGTTTCGTTCATAGCTGAGTACCCATTGGTTACGAGAAGACCTGTTATTTTCTGGGCGAAGCAGGGGCACTGGGAGTTCTCTGCTTTAGGAAAACTAGCTAGGGAAAGCTCACACACAGCTGAGACAGCAGAGCAGGTCTTTGAAGCTATTGATCTAGTTAGGGCAGGAACAATGCCAGCCAAAACTGTTGAAATACAGGCACTCATCAATGCAGTTAGACCAGGGGAACAGAGTGCTGCTACAGCCATAGTGAGCCTAGTTTTAGAGGATTACAACTCCAACAAGGCGTAAACAGGCCAAAGAGTATAGATTAGACCCTGCGATGAAAACACTTTCACAGCTTTCAGCCACCAAGCTGATTGCACTAGCCTTCACGGTCCTTATTCTCATAGGCACAGCTCTTTTGATGATGCCGATGTCTTCCGCTTCAGGATCTGCTACCAACTTCTTTGACGCCCTCTTCAACGCTACCTCTGCAATCACAGTTACAGGTTTGGCCAGTGTGGATACTGGAACATACTGGTCAACAACAGGCCACACCATTCTTGCTCTGCTTGTTCAAATTGGTGGATTTGGAATCATTGGTTTCGCGACATTAGTTGGTTACCTACTTGAAGGAAGAATCTCTCTCAAGAGTCGTATTTCAGTATTTGCTGAGTCATCAGCAACTAAGCAGCCTGATGCGAAGACGCTCCTGAAGAACATCGCCAAAATGATGATTTTCTTCCAGGTAATCCTATTCATTATTTTAGCTGTTCGCTTTTACACGGAGTATGGATACTCTTTTGGAAAAGCTCTAAGCCACGGTGGTTTCCATTCTTTGATGACTTTCAATCAAGCTGGCTTCGCTCTTTACTCAGACAGCATGATTAGCTTTGCCAACGATCCTTGGATTATTTTCTCTATCTTTATCTTTGGAACTTTGGCATCCTTTGGTTTTCCAGTACTAGCTGAAATTCGAGACAGACTAAAACTAAAAGTTATGGTGCGACTAGGTGTGGTTGCCGACTACACCATGCCTAAACAATGGTCCTTGAACTCGCGAATCGTTCTATGGGCGAGCACGCTCTTGCTGATTCTAGGTGGCGTAGCAATCGCTGTCGCTGAATGGGACAATCCGGCCACATTAGGTGCATTAGACCCATTCCAAAAACTTGTTGCAAGCTTCTTCACTTCTTCTATGACTAGATCCACTGGGCTGAATTCTATAGAAACTGGTGCGATGGATCCGGGAACCTGGATTGGTATGAACATGCTGATGTTCATCGGTGGAGCAAGTGCTTCAACCGCTGGTGGTATTAAAATTGGAACTGCGGTAGTCCTTTTCTATATTGTTCTAACTGAAATCAGGGGAGACGCTGCAGTAAACATTGGTAACCGAAGATTACCTAGATCAATGCAACGTCAGGCTCTTTCTATCTTGACCATTTACTCTCTAGTCGTCATCGGTGCTTTACTTCTTTTGAGGTTCACCACCACGTTTAGCACAGACCAGATCCTGTTTGAGGTTATCTCGGCGGCTGGAACTGTAGGACTTTCAACAGGCATTACTGCCGACCTTCCAGAACATGCCAAGTTCCTGCTTTCAATGCTGATGCTCTTTGGACGTCTGGGACCTATCGTCGTTGCAACTTCTCTGGCCCTGAGAAAGACAAAACGACACTTTGAATACCCTAGAGAAAGCCCTCTAATTGGCTAGTTATCTTATCTACTCAAAATCGTCAGCTGAGAATCTATTATTGTCTAGTGGCTTAGAGGTTTGCGAACTAAACAGTCAACATCTGAATGGAGAATCAATTGCCTAACCGTAAAAAAGGTTCAGCAACAAAAAAGTTAGACGCTAGAAGCATCGTGGTTATTGGCCTTGGTCGTTTTGGAACATCCCTTGCCTTAGAACTGCTGCGAGAGGGGCGTGAAGTTCTTGGTGTTGATGCTGATGAAAAGATTGTTCAAGGCATGTCTGACAAACTGACACATGTCGTTAAGGCCAATACCACGGACGAGGCTGCCCTTCGTGAACTTGGTATTCAAGATTTTGATTCTGCTGTCGTGGCTATTGGTAGCGACCTAGAGTCAAGTATTCTGACCGCATCTCTTCTATTGCAACTTGGCATAAAGCAAGTCTGGGCCAAGGCAACAAGTACCGCCCATGGTCGAATCCTGGAACAACTAGGTGTTCACCACGTTATCTTCCCTGAAATGGATATGGGCAAGCGAGTTGCCCACATGGTTTCTGGAGAGTCACTTGACTACGTTGAGCTCGATAAAGATTATGTAATGGTCAAAACTGAAGCCCCTGAGCTGTTCAATGGAAAAACTCTTGCTGAACTTAAGTTCAGATCAAAGCACGGAGTTACTGTTGTTGCAACTAAGAAAGCCAATGGGTCTTACCAGCCATCATTTCCCGAGACACTTATTGAAACAGGCGACTTGATGGTTGTTGCTGGTAGCACAGACAGGGTAGACGAGTTCTGCCGCATGGGTGTCTAAGAAGCCAGCAAAGCACTAACCTCTAATATTTCTTTAGGTCCGATACCGCAGCACCCACCGATGATATTTGCTCCGCAACTAACCCATTGGGCGATGTGTTTGGTGGAAAGCTTCACTGAAGAGCCTTCTAAGCGTTTGAGTTTTTCATTCCATGTTCTACCTGCATTTGGATAGACAACAAAAGGCCCATAGCCTTCTGCAGATTTCAGTAAACCTTGAACAAACTCAGGGCTGGTGCAGTTGATGCCAACATAGTCAGCCCCTAGTTCTTTTGAAACTCTTGCTGCGTCTTTGAATGATTCACCAGAGCAAAGAAGTAAGTCATCTCTGCAAGAGAACGCAATCCATACTGGAATAGTGTTGCCTAGATCTTTTAGAAGCTGCAGTAATACTCTTGCTTCTCTGATTTCGGGGATTGTTTCTATGGCTAGGTAGTCAGGTTTACAAGCAATCAGAATCTCAAGTCGTTCCTTATGAAACTCTCTTAGTTCTTCATCTGAAACTTCGTAGTTACCCCGATACTCAGAGCCATCGGCTAGGTACGCCCCATAAGGACCTACTGATGCAGCGACCTTAGGAGCTTTAGCTTCTCTAGCTAATTCAACGGAAAGTTTTAGAGCATCAACTACCTCTTGATGCGTCCAGCCTTTAGCAATGCAGCCTGGAAACGAAACTTGGTAGGTGGAGGTAATGATTACCTCTGCTCCTGCTTTGACGAAGGCAGCATGTGCATCACGAATCTGATCCGGAGCACTCTTTAGTAACTCACCAGTCCATAGTTCAGATGTGAAGCTATTACCTAGATCCTCGAGAGCTGTGGCAAGTCCACCGTCCATGAGAATGTATTTCTTTTCCATTTGGAAAGTCTAGCTTGAGCTGCTATTTGGCCTTTATGTTGTTTGAAGCTTTAGCCATAAAGATTGCAAACACAAGTCCAATGACGATAGCTGTGCTGATGCCTAACTCAATTACTGCTCTGTCAAACTGCTCTTGAGATTTGCCAGAAGCTAATGTCATCGATGCACCTACGGTAAGAATATGTCTAACCGCAGCTATCACACCAATGATGAGGAAGTTTTGTAGCTGGAAAACACCGTCGGTGTATCTAGCAACTACAGTCCTTAGGATCTCAAGAATAATGATGATAAAGAGAATGTCGTTGATTGCTTGAATCATTCCAGTTGGGAAGAATGGGGAAGTTTCAAACACTCTGACAACAGAGAAATACAAAGCAGCAATAGCGATGCCAAGTAGGAAGACCCCTAGAACAATGTGGAAGAGCTCTTCGATGCGTTCAACCCAGCGAACTGGAATGAGTTCTTTATTCTTAGATTCTTTAGCCATGCTCGAAATCTAGTCGGTATCTCATGATTTACAAGAAATAAGGGGACTCGAATCATCACAGTCTTATTGCGGTTTGGATCTGGACTTGATGATAAAACTAGCCAATTCGATAAACAATGAGGCAACTAGACCTAAGCCAGAAACCATAGCCAGTTGTTCAAGGCTTAGGTAACTAAACCCGAAGAACTCTGTAGTTAAAGGGATTGTGAACATACCAACGGCAAATACAACCATTGAAACAAGGATTAGTAGCTTGATTCTGGTCAGAGGCCTATCGATAGAGGATAAGACCCAGAGACCTGTTATGGACAGCAGGATGGCTGTTGCAGTCTGAGCCTCAGCTTGAGACCAAGATGAATCACCACGCACCATTGCAGAAAGGCTGATCACAGCAATAGCCGTGATTACTCCAGCAGGAACACAAAGGAGCAGAGCTCGCTTCAGGAAGCCTGGCTGGTAGCGCTGGCTGTTTGGTAGGAAAGCCAATAGGAATGCAGGTATTCCAATAGTGAAGCCATCGATTGCCGAGAGTTGTCTAGGTAGGAATGGGAACTCCCAGAAGGTCAACCCATACACAACAGCCAAAATCATCGCCCAGGTTGTTTTGGTTAGGAATAGTCGAGACAATCTTTCAACATTCGCAACTACTCTTCGTCCTTCATTAACAATCTCAGGAAGGGAAGCAAAGCGGTTATCCAAAAGAACAAGGTTGGCAACCGCTCTTGTTGCAGCAGAACCGGAACCCATGGCAATACCCAGATCAGATTCCTTTAGGGCGAGAGCATCGTTGACCCCATCACCAATCATGGCAACAACATGACCTTGCTGTTGCAGGGCTTTGACCATCAACTTCTTTTGATCTGGGGTAACCCTACCGAATACAGAATGCTTTTCTAGCGCTTGGGCCAAAGCCTCAATGTCGCTTGGCAGCTCACGTGCATCTATTCCTTCGCCATCAAAATGTAATCCAACAGCTCTAGCAACACCTGACACAGTTTCCGTGTGATCTCCAGATAAAACCTTGACTTGAACACCTTCACTTCTTAGATACTCAAGTGTGTCTTTAGCCTCAGGCCTTAGTTCTTCTTTGAAGGTAAGAATCACAAGAGGTATGACTTTTGAATCATCAACTGCAAGAAGTAATGTCCTGAGCCCCAGCTTGGCTAAATCACTTACCTTTGCCAGAACCTGTTCGTCTTTTGTAATTACTTCGGGAGCACCCAGTAACCATCGTTTCCCAGAAAGTTCTATAGAGCTGAACTTGGTCGCAGAACTAAACTCCACAACACCTTTGACATCTAACCCAATGCTAGGGAATTGATCTTGTAAAGCTTTTGCTGTTGCGTTGGCTGTCGGTAGGTGAGCGAACTCTCCTAATGCAGATTTCCAGTCAGGGTAGTTCTTGCTGCCTAGTTCAATCACCTTATCCAAGACCATGCCTGAACCAGTTAGTGTTCCAGTTTTGTCAATACAAACAACATTAACTCGAGCTAAACCTTCAACAGCCGCTAGCTCTTGAAGCAGTACTTTTCTTTTAGCCAATCTGGTTGCAGCTATAGCAAAGGCAATGCTCACAATCAGAACCAGTCCTTGCGGAACCATGCTGATTACGCTGGCTACAGAACTAACGACTGCTTCTTCCCAGATACTTGTTGATTGCAGTTGCCCATAAACGACAATAAGGATGACAGGTCCAAGAGCCCAACTGATCCAAAGAATTACTTTCTCAAGTGCTCGTCTAATCTCTGACGACACTTTAGAGAAAGCTCTGGCTTCAGAAACTAGCTTGCTTGAGTAAGTTTGAGCACCAACCCTAATCACTTTCACTAGAGCAGATCCGGAAGTAACGATAGAGCCAGAGAGCAATTCATCATCAACGTTCTTACCTACTGGCTCTGACTCACCAGTTAGTGGAGACTCATCCAGTTCCAAGCCATTGGTTACAACAACGACAACATCAGCTGCAAGCTGGTCACCGGCCTTGAGTTCAATGAGGTCATCGATGACCACATCTTCTATTGGAATGAGAGAGGACTCTCCACCTCTTCTTACTTGAACAGGAGATTTACTTAAGATGGTAAGTCGGTCCAGGATGAGCTTTGAACGATACTCCTGAATCACACCAATAAGAATGTTTGTGATTACCGCTATCCCAAATAGAGCATCTTTCCAGTAACCAAGGATTAAAAGAACAAGGAAAGAGCCACCAACAACGGCATTGAAAAGGGTGAATAAGTTAGCCCTAAGAATTGACAATATGCTTCGACTCTTGCCAAACTCCTGGCTGTTGGTCTGTCCTAGCGAGACCCTTGAGTCAACCTCACTGGGACTAAGGCCTGTAAGTTCAGGAGAGATCTGCATCTGTCTATCTTCGCAGAGCAATCACTAATGCAGATACGGTGCGTAGTGCATGAGAACCACAGCTAACAGTGTCTTCCCATAAAACCTGCACAAGCCTGTCAGGTAACCAAACTAAAGCAGGAGTATCTTTGAAACATGAACCTTTCAGTTTTTCAAACATCCCTTTTTGACACCATAGGTGGACTTCCAGTTCACCCTTTAGCAGTTCACGTTGCAGTGGTGTTTCTGCCGTTATCTGCCTTAGCACTAGGAATTCTGATCTTTGTTCCTAAGTGGAGAAAAGCGTATTTACCCCTAACGCTGATTGGTCTATCGATAGCAACAGTCTTTACATTCATCGCTAAAGAATCAGGTGAGCAACTAGAAGAAAGAGTTGGATCTCCTAGAATCCACGAAGACCTTGGAGAAATCCTGTTTCCAGCTGCTGTGGGGCTACTAGCAGTTGGACTGGCTTTTTACTTCCTGAACAGAAGCAATAAACCAAAATGGATGATTCAGTCTGTTGCAGGCGTTGCCCTAGCCGCAATTATTTCGGTATCAACTTTGACCTACTTTGTTGGACATACAGGAGCAGAAGCGACTTGGGCTGACAGAATCGCACCTCAGGAAATAGTTCCTATTCCTGAGCAATCGATGTCTGAGTCACCAACTCCAACAGCAGCGCCAACCATGACTTCAAGTGCACCAAAACCTACAAAGACAACAACTCCTAAACCAAAGCCTGTTGTTGAAGGCTATACAAAAACAGATCTTGCTAAGCATGCAACCGAATCTGATTGCTGGAGCGTTGTGAACGGTGTTGTTTATGACCTCACAAGTTATGTTTCATCTCACCCAGGCGGGTCTTCAGCAATCTCAAACATTTGTGGAAAAGATGCGACACAAGTTTTCTCTAGACAACACGGTGGAGACCCTAGCCCAACCAACATCCTTGAGAGCTTCAAACTTGGTGCATTCAATGACTCTCTGGGATCAGCACCAGTTGCTTCTAGTTTCGAAGACTAAACCGTCTGAGCTTTAGTTACTGCCCGAACAATAGTCAAACCAACAAAGGCACCAACTAGTTGTGCGCCAATAAACGCCATAACTGATTCAGGTGCTATTCCTGCAAAGCTGTCACTAAAGATACGTCCCACTGTCACAGCAGGGTTTGCAAATGAAGTTGAAGATGTAAAGAAGTAAGCAGAACCGATCCAGGTTGCAACAGCTACTGGAATAAGTGTTCCTTGATTGCGTTTAGATAGAACACCTATAACTGAAATTAGTCCTGCTGTTGCGATTATCTCTCCAACTAACATGCCAGGGCTGTTTCTAAGCTTTGTTGAGATCTGCAGCACCTCTAAATCAAACATTAGGTTTGCAAGCATAGAACCAAAAATCGCACCAGTAACCTGCGCAAACAAGTACGAGATGGCCTCAACAGGCCTTAGATTCTTGTTCAAGAACTCAACAAGAGAAACTGCTGGGTTAAAGTGCGCACCACTTATGGGAGCTAAAACAAATATCAAAAGCACTAGGGCAAAAATAGTTGAGATTGTGTTTATCAGAAGCGCTATGCCTGCATCGGTTGAAAGATTAGTGCCCATGATGCCAGAGCCAACAACCACACAAACTAGAAGTGCAGTGCCAGAAAACTCTGCTACAGACTTACCTAGTGTTTTAGCCATGGTCTAATACCTTTCAAAATCTCTATGCATAGAGTACTAGAGCAGGGTTAACGTTAGAGCGAACTACTTCACTTCTCGGCTATAGGTCACAAACTCAGATAGCTCAGCTATCCCTTCATATAGAGATTTAGCCATCTTATTATCTTTATGAGTTTCCCAGTAAATCTTCTCAGAACCTCTTGCCTTGGCTGGTTCTTCTAGAGCGAGGATAAGTTCCTTACCAATGCCTTTACCTCGATGCTCTGGATCAACAAACAGATCTTCAAGATAGAGGTGGGGTGATGCAGCCCAACTTGAATAGGTAAAAGAGTAGTGGGCTATGCCAACCACTTTTCCGTCAAGTTCAGCAACTAACCCGTGCATATCAAACGATGTATCGTTTAGTCTTTGCCAGGTCAGCTGGGTCTGCTCTTTAGTTATCTCTGTTTCATAGAACTCGAGATAGCCAGCCCAAAGAATGTTCCACTCATCGGCATCCCGCAGTTCCAGTGGTCTGATTGTTATTGGCATAGTCAAATACTACGGAGAACCGCTCTAGCCTTGCTTGCTGGGCCCTGTGCAAAGTTCACAGGCAGGCCTTCTAGCAGGTAACTCTCGGGTTTATGTGAGAGATTAGGGGTAGAAATCAAGACATCAGGGAGAACTAGTTAGATGAGTAAAAAGCGTTGGATCTGGTTATCCGCCATAGCGTTGGTGCTGGTTGTTGTGATTGGTCTAATAACCAATCGAGTTCTCACTAGAGAATCTAACTTTGAAACCTATGAGGTTATTCCAACATCTGTTGTGAAGACTGTGGCTGCCAATGGACAGCTAGCAGAAACCCAGTTACTTGCCTACGGTCCAAGTGAACAGCCTGTGCAGTTAGCAGCCAATGGCTCGATAGCAATCCCTGCTCAGTTTGGGGTGAGCCTTGAAATAAGCAGCATTGAAGTTTCAGTTGGTGACAAAGTCGCCGATGGTGATCTTTTGTTTATCTATAGAAATCAGTTCGGGCTAAATACTAGAGTCACAGCCCAGTCAGCTGGAGTGGTTAGAACTGTTGACACAGCAGAAGGCCTTAGAACATCAGGCCAGGTAGTTTCTATCGGCAGTGACAAGCCAATCGTTTCTGTCTTTGCTAGCGAATACGATGCTGACCTTTTGGATCTAAGTCAGAAGGCAACTATTGAACTTGATGCCATCAACGCTGTCTTCGAAGGTGCTGTTATCTCTATCGGCCAGGTTGCTAACTCGGTTAGCGGTATCAAGCAGTATGAGGTTCTTGTCGAAGTGAAGAAGATTCCTGCTGGAGCAAGATTTGGTATGAGCGCAACAGCTGAGATTGAAGTTGAAAGAGCTGACGAAGTCCTAGCTGTCCCTATGAGTGCCCTGATTGGTGAACTACCTGAAGTTCAGATTCTTAGAAATGATTCAGGTGGAGCATCAGAAGTTGAAACTGTGAAAGTTGTTCTAGGTATCAAGGGCGATAGCTTGGTCGAGATTACCTCTGGTGTTACTGCAGGTGATTTAGTCATCACTGGTATTGATGGAAAGATTCCTGCTGAGATTCAATTCGGTCCTCCACGTGGAGCCGGAAATAATGGCTGATGAAGTTGTTCGCTTAGATAAGGTTCGAAGAGATTATCTAGTTGGCGATCAGGTAACTACAGCCCTTGATGGAGTTGACCTAGTCATTGAACGAGGTGAGTTCGTGGCTATCGTAGGTCCTTCGGGAAGTGGCAAGTCAACCATGATGAACCTAATCGGTTGCCTAGATAGACCAAGCAAAGGTTCAGTCATGATTGCTGGCGATTCAACCAATGAGCTTACTGATAACCAGCTAACCAGCCTTAGATCTAAAGCAATTGGCTTTGTCTTTCAACAGTTCCAATTACTTCCTAACACCACAGCCATTGAGAATGTTATGGCTCCACTTTTGTATCAAGGTGTTAGCCCTAAAGAAGCCAAGCGCAAAGCAGCAGCAATGCTGACTCAGCTAGGACTTGGCGACAGATTGAATTTTGATAGGAACCGTTTATCTGGTGGACAGCAGCAGAGAGTTGCTATCGCTAGAGCACTTGTTACTAGCCCTGACATTGTTTTGGCTGATGAACCAACAGGTGCCCTGGATTCAAAGACAGGGGCTGCAGTTATTGAACTACTAAAGGAACTGCATAAAGATGGTCGCACGATTGTGCTGATTACTCACGATTTAGATATTGCAGCTAGCGCTCCAAGAAGAGTGTTCCTTAGGGATGGTCAGATTGAAAGAGATGAACGAGGTTCAAGATGAGGCTTCTAGGAACAGCTGCTCTTGCCCTCAATAGAATCTGGGCTACTAAGATCAGATCACTTCTCACAATGCTCGGAGTTGTTATTGGTGTTGCAGCCATTGTTGCTTTGACTTCTATCGTTGATGGAGCTTCGCAAGGCATCAATAAGTCTTTAGCAACCCTTGGTACCAACCAACTAAACATCACAGCTCTGGCTAATGATTCTCTAACTGAACAGGATGCTGAAGCACTTGGTGCTTTAGAGAACGTGTCAGTGATGTTTGTTCAAGCACAG
>JBIJAB010000121.1:0-3370 GCA_044345975.1 Rhodoluna sp. | reverse complement strand
GCTTGGTTGAATCAAGATCCTGATCCTAAAACCAAAGCTGAGTTACAAGAACTAATCGATAACGATGACCTTGAAGGTCTTGAGAGTAGATTTCACACTCGCCTAGAGTTTGGAACAGCAGGCCTTCGTGGAGAACTTGGCGCCGGCCCTAACCGCATGAACAGAGTCCTAGTTGCTCAAACAGCAGCAGGTTTAGGTAACTACCTTTTGGAGCAAAGCCCTAAGGCAAGTGTTGTCATAGGTTTTGATGGTCGCCATAACAGTGACATCTTTGCTAAGGACTCCGCTGAAGTTTTAGCTGGCATGGGTATTGAAGTTCTTCTACTGGATCAAATGGGCCCAACTCCCCTAGTGTCTTTCGCTACTCGTTACCTAGGCATGAGTGCAGGCGTGATGGTTACTGCCTCACACAACCCACCTAGAGATAACGGTTACAAGGTTTACCTGGGTGGAGATTTCAACGGGTCTCAAATCATATCCCCAGTTGATAACCAGATAGCTGATGAGATAGCAAAGGTTGCCCAAACTCAGACCTTTGCTTCATTACCTAAATCAAACCAATACAAAGTCATTGGCTCTGAAATTAGAGCTGCATACCTAGATAGTGCTTTGGCTTCAGGTGGTAAATCTAATGGAACAGCTCTAAAGATTGTTTACACACCTATGCATGGTGTTGGCTGGTCAAGCATAAAGCCCCTCTTTGAGTCTTCTGGCTCTGAAGAACTAATTCCTGTTCCTGAACAAATAAACCCCGATGGTAATTTTCCAACAGTTGCTTTTCCTAATCCTGAGGAAAAAGGTGCACTTGATCTAGCAATGGCATTAGCTGAATCCAAAGATGCAGATTTGATAATTGCCAATGACCCTGATGCTGACCGTGTTGCTTTGGCTTTACCAACACCAACGGGATGGCAAAGACTTACTGGAGACCAGGTAGGGCTTATCTTGGCAGATGAGATTGCTAGTAAAACAACCTCAGGAACTCTAGCCTGCAGCATTGTTTCAAGTTCAGTTCTAGCCAAAGTTGCGAAGCACCACGGCCTAGAGTTCAAGGCAACGCTGACTGGGTTCAAATGGATTAGCAAGATTCCTAATCTGATCTTTGGTTACGAAGAAGCTCTTGGTTACTGCATTGACCCTAACCAAGTTGCTGACAAAGATGGCGTGAGCGCGGCTCTGATGCTTGCGAATATCGCAAGACAAGAAAAGGCCAAGGGACGAACCCTTTGGGACTTACTGAATGATCTAGGTAACAAATATGGTTTCTACGCAACTGGTCAGATCTCTATTCGTGTCAGTGATCTAAGTATCATCGCTAAGGCTATGTCGAGCATTAGAACCAACCCACCTCAAGAACTCGGTGGGCTTCCTGCCGTCTTCACAGATATGAAGTTAGGTAGCAAGGACCTAATGCCAACCGATGGTTTGAGATTTGATTTGGCCGATGGTCGAAGAGTGATTATTAGACCTAGTGGAACTGAACCAAAACTGAAGTGCTATTTGGAAGCGGTATCAGATTCTAAGGAGAGCGCTAAGGCTCTTCTAGATGCTCTAGAGCAGAGCTGCCGTGAGCTTCTGGCGGATTTCAGTTAGATCAAAAACGTGCTCAATAGGGACTATCTTCCCTGGCAAGTTTTCAAGTAATACAACAAGCTCTGGGGTGGTGAGAATGATATCTGCACCTTCACCATCACGCTTAGCCTTAGTGATATCTGCTGCAACAACTTCAGCATCAACCCCCATTGCTTCAAGAACTTTCTCGGCATTCATCTTCAAGAGCACTGATGTGCCAATGCCCATGCCACAAACGGAAAGTATCTTCATACTCCAAGTTTAACTAAGGTAACTACGAACTTCGCTCTCATTTGTCGCATTGAGCAACATATTCACAGTTTCTTCATTCATTAGTAGTTCAGCTAGTGCTGACATCAAATCTATATGACTATCGTGATCAACTGCTGCTAAACCAATCACCAGAGAAACTGGATCATTTGAAGAGTGACCAAATTCAATTGGATTACTTAATGTGACGAGAGATAGACCTGTTTCTAAAACAGATTCTGATGGTCGACCATGGGCAAGAGCGATACCAGGAGCGATTACCATGTATGGTCCTAGCTCTTCAAACGCTTGAATCATTTCCTGAATGTAATCTTCAGTTGTTCTATTGCTCTCAACTAGAGCAGACCCCGCAACCTGAAAACTTTCTTTCCAGTTCAAGCAGTTCTGCTTGAGCCTTATCGAGCCTTGGCCGAGTGCCTGGTCTAAAACAGAACCCATTACTACTGAACTGCCTCAAATGCATCTGATATACGTTCGATGATCTCTGCTCTAACGTCCATGTCCATAAAACCCGCATTTGCAGCATTTAGCTGGAACAACTCGATGTCATCAAGGTCATAACCAAAGGTCTCGGTTAGCAATTCAAGTTCACGAGTAAGAGTAGTTCCACTCATCAAGCGGTTATCGGTGTTCACAGTTACGTTGAATCCAAGGCCATACAAAATGTCGAATGGGTGATCGCTCATCTGTGGCTGGCCAATATCTGGAAGTGCTCCGGTTTGCAGGTTTGATGAAGGGCTAAGTTCTAGAGCAACTCCGCGCTCTAACACCCAAGCTGCAATATCTCCAAAAGCCTTTTGGTTCTCATCTTCAGCATCAACGAAGATGTCTTCGATGATTCTTACGCCGTGACCGATTCTTAGAGTTCTGCCGTCAACGATTGCATCTCTAATTGAATCCTTACCAGCACCCTCACCTGCGTGCAGGGTCACTGGCATCAACTGCTCGTTTAGCCACTTGAAAACTTCAGCGTGACGAGACGGGCTAAAGCCTGATTCCGGCCCTGCGTAGTCAAAGCCAACAACACCGCGATCGCGGTATCTAACTGCTAGCTCTGCTACCTTCTGAGCATTGTTGTTCTGACGCATTGCTGTGATTAGCTGGCCTGTGACTAGGTATCCGCCCTTGGCAGAGACCTCTGCACGACCCTGGCTTAGGCCTTCTTCAACGTACTCGACAACCTCTTCAAGGGTTAGACCCTTTTCTAGGTGTTGCTCAGGTGCATAACGAACCTCACCATAGATAACTCCGTCTGCTGCTAGATCTAGTGCAAACTCACGAGCTACTCTGATGAGTCCTTCTTTTGTTTGCATAACAGCACAGGTGTGAGCAAAAGTCTCAAGATATCTTTCAAGAGAACCTGAATCACAAGATTCTAGGAACCACTGGTTTAGATCCTTAGCGTTGTCAGCTGGAAGTTCGTGACCAATCTCTTTTGCCAGATCAATGATGGTCTGAGGTCTCAATCCCCCATCAAGGTGATCGTGAAGTGAAACCTTAGGCAGGGATTGGATGTTTAGTTTAGACA
>JBIJAB010000016.1:0-12390 GCA_044345975.1 Rhodoluna sp. | reverse complement strand
GCAGGTAACTGGAAGATGAACCTAGATCACCAGCAAGCTATTGCTTTGGTTCAGAAACTGTCTTGGACACTGGCGGATGCAAACCACGATTACACCAAGACAGAAGTCGCTGTATTCCCTCCCTTCACCGATCTCAGAAGCATCCAAACCTTGATTAGCTTCGAAAAATACTCCATTTCGCTCGGAGCTCAAGATCTAAGCCAGCACGATTCAGGTGCATACACAGGCGACATCTCTGGAGCATTCCTAAAGAAGCTTGACGTTCAATATGTACTGATTGGTCACAGCGAGAGAAGAAGCTACCACAACGAGGACGATGCTATGGTTCAGGCCAAGGTTGCTGCAGCGTTTAAGCACGGGCTTATTCCAGTCATCTGCGTGGGTGAGACTCTTGAAGAACTTGAAGCTGAAGGGCAAAGTGCTGTCCCAGTTCGTCAGATTCTGGCAGCTCTATCAGGTCACGCCAAGGTAGGGGAGTTCATTGTTGCCTATGAGCCTGTTTGGGCTATTGGCACAGGACAAGTGGCCACTCCTGAGCAGGCGGCCAGCGTGGCAGGAAAGATCCGTGAGGCTATTGAAGGTCTTCTAGGCCCTGAGGTAGCCCAAAGCACCAGGATTCTCTACGGAGGCTCTGTAAAGGCCGCAAATGTGGCTGGTTTCCTTAGAAGTCCCGAAGTTGACGGGGTTTTGGTCGGTGGAGCCAGCCTTAACGTTGACGAGTTCTCTGGCATATCTCGCTTCCTAAAGCACCTGACCTTATAATTTACAAAGGAGATAGCAATCTCCAAGAAACGAAAGAACAGATAAATGAACGGTATTATCATCGCCCTAAACATCCTGTTAGGCGTTACTAGCTTGCTCCTTACCCTGCTTATCCTTCTTCACAAGGGTCGCGGTGGAGGCCTCAGTGACATGTTCGGTGGTGGAATCAACAACACCATGGGTTCATCTGGCGTTGCTGAACGTAACTTGAACCGAATCACTATCATTCTTGGTCTTGTCTGGGTTATTACAGTTATCATCCTTGGACTTGCATCGACTTATTCTTGGGTCTAAATCATGAGTGGAAATACAGCAGCGATTAGAGGGTCTCGAGTTGGAGCAGGACCTATGGGTGAGCAGGACAATGGCTTCCAAGCAGACCGCGTCCAAATCAGTTTTTACTGCTTCAACAAGCACAGCTTCACTTCATCATTTGCTTCGACTGTAGACAAAGCAGAACTTCCAGTTGAACTCGATTGCCCGCATTGTGGACTACCTGCAGGTCAGGACAAAGACAACCCACCGATGATCGCTAAGCACGAGCCATACAAAACCCACCTTGCTTATGTCAAAGAAAGACGAACTGCTCAAGAAGCAAAAGAACTTCTCGATGAAGCAGTTGCTCTAGTCAGAGAAAGACGTATTCGTCTTCTTGCTGAGGCTAAGGCAGAGGCTAAGGCAGAAGCCAAGAAGGCCGCGAAAGCTAAAAAGTAAAAAGCTAACAGGACCAGAAGGCAGCGCCTGCTGCTTCATCAATAATCCAAAGTGTTTGCCCTTGAGCGGCCACTTTAGCCGCAGGTAAATCACAATCAGGATTCTTGTGCACTGATTCAACAGCCTCAGCCTTATCAATACCCGATACAACAAAGATTATCTTTGCTGACCTATTGATTAACTCTATGCTCATGCTTAGACGTTCTGCAGGTGGCTTTGGTGAATCAGGTACAGCGACCACTAAATCGCCTGAATGAGCTTGACCTGGGAATAGTGAAGCAACGTGTCCGTCGGAGCCCATACCTAAAATCATTAGATCCATAGCTGCTGTGTTGTAGTTGAATGTCTGGTCTATGTGCTCAGCAAACTGCATCTTTGCAACATCTAGTTCTAAACCATTATCTGAAGATGGAAACTCATGGATGTTCTCTTTCGGAACGTCAATTTTGTTTAGAAGTGCATTTCTTGCTTGTAAAGCATTTCTATCTGCTGAATCTCTTGCTACGAATCTCTCGTCACCCCACCAGAAGTGAACTTTTGAAAGATCGGTCTTTCTCTCAGCTATGGCCTTGGCTAGCACCTCAAGGGTCAAGATTCCAACTGTTCCACCTGTAAGAGCAACGTGTGCAACATCTTTCTTTGACAACACATTCGCGATAGTGTCTAGAATCTCCTGAGTAGCTTGGGTTGCTACATCACTTGCGTTGATGCCTTTTCTTATTTCGACAGACTGCATGTGGATGCCTTACTTGGTTAGAACTACTTCTTAGACTTGAATCCAGAGAGAATCAAGTTACCAAATGCATCATCGCTATCAAGACGACGTAGGTCCTCAATCAAGCAATCAC
Organism: Rhodoluna sp.; assembly: GCA_044345975.1. Taxonomy (GTDB): domain Bacteria; phylum Actinomycetota; class Actinomycetes; order Actinomycetales; family Microbacteriaceae; genus Rhodoluna. The sequence continues at coordinate 10,066 of JBIJAB010000016.1, read as the reverse complement.
GAAGTGATCTTCTAGGTAGATTGATATCTCTTGTTGGTTGAGAAGGTTGAATTAATGTTGCTACGTCAGGGACGTTTCTAACAATCTCAATCTCACCAGATTCGCGTTCCAACTTGACACCCTTGATTCCAGAAACGGCTTTGCCTCGAACTGTTCGAACGAGTTCAACATCAACTTGAAGTTTCTGCTGTAGCCAAGCAGCTAAGAGATCAGTGCTAGGGGAGTCTACTGCTCCAGTCACAACAACTCGAGTGATTGGGTCATAAGGAGGTTGGTCCATGATTGCCGCTAGCTGTGCTCGCCAAAGAGTCAGTCTGGTCCAAGCAAAGTCGCTATCGCCTGGTTCGTAGTTATTCGCAAGAGATACTAGCCAAGCATGAGGATCAGGCTGAGTAGCAGCATCTGTGATTCTTCGCTGAGCAATTCTTCCGATTGCAGAAGCTGATGGCTTTATTGGAGCTTCACCTGGCCACCACGCAACAACTGGAGCATCAGGGAGAAGTAGTCCAGTGACAAGGCTCTCAGGGTCGCTGGCAGCCTCACCGTATGCTCTCAGCACGATTACTTCCGATGCCCCTGCGTCACCACCAACTCTGATTTCCGCATCAAGCCTTGGCTCAGCATCACTGCGGGTGTCTTCGTCAGCCAAGACAATGATGCGACAAGGATGAGCACGTGATGCTTCGTTAGCGGCAAGAATCGCTTCTTCTATGCCTGAGAACTTGGTCTGAACGAGAAGGGTAAGAACTCGACCTAAAGCAACAGCTCCACCCTCTTCACGAATGGTTACTAGTTCTCTAGAGATAAGTGAAGTTGTAGTGTTCTCTAAATTCTTAATCACGGGCGTCTCCAAGCTCTGCCGTCTTCAGCCATCATTCTGTCCGCGGAGTCAGGACCCCAAGTCCCTGGCCTATAAGGTTCAGGCTTCCCATTCTTCGCCCAATACTCTTCAATTGGGTCAAGAATCATCCAGGAGAGCTCAACCTCTTCATGGCGAGGGAATAGCGGCGGATCACCAAGCAACACATCAAGAATCAATCGCTCATAAGCTTCAGGACTTGCCTCAGTGAATGCGTGACCGTAACCGAAGTCCATAGTCACATCACGAACCTGCATACCAACACCAGGAACCTTTGAGCCGAATCTGATTGTCACACCCTCATCAGGCTGAACACGGATCACTAAGGCGTTCTGACCTAGAGCAGAGGTTTGACTTGCACCAAAGATTTGCTGAGGCGCACGCTTGAAAACAACGGCAATCTCTGTAACTCTGCGACCAAGGCGCTTACCAGCACGAAGATAAAAAGGAACACCTGCCCAGCGACGAGTGTTGATGTCCAATCTCATAGCAGCGAAGGTTTCAGTTACGGATTCTGGATTCATGCCTTCTTCATCCAAGAATCCAGTTACTTTCTCGCCACCTTGCCAGCCGCCAACGTACTGACCACGGGCTGTGTGCTTACCAAGGTCCTCAGGAAGACGAACTGCAGATAGAACTTTCTCTTTTTCAGCTCTCAAATCTGCAGCATCGAAAGATACTGGCTCTTCCATAGCTGTAAGAGCCAAAAGTTGTAGTAAGTGGTTCTGAATAACATCCCTAGCGGCACCAATACCGTCATAGTAGCCAGCACGACCACCAACACCGATATCTTCCGCCATTGTAATCTGAACGTGGTCTATGTAGTTGTTGTTCCAAAGCGGTTCATACAACTGATTAGCAAATCTAAGCGCCAGGATGTTCTGCACTGTTTCTTTACCGAGGTAGTGGTCAATTCTGAAGATTGAGTCAGCGGGGAATACTGATTCAACAACTTCGTTTAGCTCACGGGCTGACTGCAGGTCATGGCCGAAAGGCTTCTCAATAACTACTCTTCTGAACTGGTCAGGTTTTGGATCGGCTAATCCTGATCTTGAAAGCTGCTGAGTAACTAATGGGAAGGCTTTAGGCGGGATGCTCAGGTAGAAGGCGTGGTTCCCGTTGGTGCCACGTTCTGCATCCAAGGTTTCGATAGTTTCGCGAAGCTTGTCGAAGGCGGCATCGTCACCAAATTCGCCAGAGACAAATCGAATACCCCTCGATAGCTGCTCCCAGATATCTTCGCTCCAAGGTGTTCGTGCGTACTGCTTTACTGCATCCCTAACCACTTGACCGAAGTCTTGGTCCTCCCAATCTCTTCTTGCAAAACCAACCAGAGAGAATCCTGGTGGAAGAAGCCCACGGTTGGCTAGGTCATAAACAGCGGGCATAAGCTTCTTGCGAGATAGATCTCCAGTTACACCAAAAATGATTAGGCCTGAAGGTCCTGCGATGCGGTTGAGTCTTCGGTCTAGTGGGTCTCTAAGGGGATTTACGCCTGGACCTAACTTCACTTCACTCATTAAGTTATTTCTCCTTAGCCGATTGCTCGCAAAATAGTATTGAAATCTTCAACTGGGTCATGCAGGGTTAAAGTGAGAACGGGACGTCCTAGATCTGCGAGCACCTTTGCATCTCCAGCTGCCTGAGAAGCCATTAGTTCACCGAACGTGAAATCTCTACCAGGAACCTGAACATCTTTATTGGTTGCAGCAATTAGCTGTAAGAAAACTCCCTGTCTTGGGCCACCCTTGTGATACTGACCTGTAGAGTGCAGGAAGCGTGGTCCCCAGCCGAAAGTTGCTGGCCTATCAGCAACAGACGATAGAGCATCGCGAAGAGCTTCAGCTTTTACTGGAGGTATTTTATGCATGTATGCGTGAACAGAAATGTAGCCATCTGAAGATAACTCTGAGAGTAGTTTCACTAGAGCGGTTGGAACACCTGTAACTCCGTCAAGGTTAATGCCTAGTGCACTGACTCCGATTGAATCGAAAGTATGCTGCGATGAAGTAGCAGCAGATCTTTGTTCAAGCATGCCGCGCGCTGCAATCTTGGCTGATTCAACATCTGGTTGGTCGAATGGGTTGATTCCTAACAAACGGCTTGCTACTGCCGTTGCAAATTCCCAAAGTAGGAATTGTTCGCCCAGGTCAGCAACGATACTAACTCCGTCTTCCATGACAGAGTGCTCAGTTGCTGAGATTCTTACAAGAAGCATGTCATTGAGATCTGCAAAGGTTTCGTAACTCGAGTTTTGAAGAACCACAGGAAGAACACCCTTTGAGTGCTTTCCCGTTGATTCAGCTACTAGTTGCTCAATCCAATCTCCGAAACCAGGAAGGCTCTGATCTGACAAAAGACCAATCTTGTCCTTGAGTGAAACTCCGTTGACAGATCTTGCCATTGCTGCACCAAGAATCAGACCTGGGTTGGTTCGATCATCAGCACTTAGTGCTTCACCAGCCTGAAAACCTTGGTCCAGCAACTCTTGAATGTCCACACCTGCAAGACCAGATGGAACTAAACCAAAGGCTGTCAATGCGGAGTAACGTCCACCGACTGTTGGGTCGGCGTTGAATACCTTATAGCCATCTGCTTTAGCAGCTGCCTCCATAGGAGAGCCTGGGTCAGTGACAACAACAATGCGTTCAGTCTTATCGATACCTGCGTCAGTAAAGGCTTTCTCGAAGATTCTCTTTTGTGAGTCTGTCTCAACTGTTGAACCAGATTTAGAAGAAACGATGACTGCGGTTCTTTCGATACTCTGACCAACCACAGAACCTACCTGAACTGGGGAAGTTGAATCCAAGACAACCAGTTCAACACTGTACTTGTTTGTAATAACCTCAGGAGCTAGGGAAGAGCCACCCATTCCACAAAGAACGAACCTGTTGATCCCACGAGCTCTGAATGAATCTCTAAGTTCCAAGATTTCTGCAACCAAGCTCTGTGAATCTGTAGCTGAATTCACCCAACCCAATCTAATTGAAGATTCTGCTTCTGCCTCTTTACCCCAAAGAGTGAAATCTTTGGCGGCAATTCGGCTTGCTACCTTGTCAGCGACAAGTGATTCAATGGTTTGCTCAACAGCAGCACTTGCTGAGCCGAAGGCTCTAACGCTAATGGTCATTACTTTGACGCCTTAAGAGCTGCATCAACTGATTCGATAAGTTCGTTCCAAGAAATGATGAACTTGTCTACACCTTCTTTTTCAAGAAGTTCAGTGACTTCGTCGTATGAGATTCCCATGGCCCCGATGGTGTGGAGAACAAGCTTGGCCTCTTCATACTTACCTGTGATGCTGTTCGCTGGAACTACTCCGTGATCAAAGACTGCTTCCATAGTCTTTTCAGGCATAGTGTTTACAAGTTCCGGAGCAATCAACTCGGTTACATAAAGAGTGTCGCTAAGTGCTGGGTCTTTAACGCCTGTTGAAGCCATCAGTGGACGCTGCTTGTTTGCTCCAGCTGAAGCTAGAGTGCTCCAGTCGTCTTTAGCGAACTCAACTTCAAATACTTCATAGGCAAGTCTTGCGTTTGCAAGAGCAGCCTTGCTCTTCATCTGAAGAGCATCGCCTGTGCCAACGGCAACTAAGCGCTTGTCGATCTCTGTATCAACGCGAGAGACAAAGAATGAAGCAACTGAGTGGATCTTTGAAAGATCCTTGCCTGCTGCGTGAGCCAGAGCGATACCAGCCTTGTAAGCCTCGATGACTTCACGATAGCGCTGAAGAGAGAAAATCAGGGTTACGTTAACGCTGATGCCATTGGAAATAACTTCAGTGATTGCTGCGAGTCCTGCTTTGGTTGCAGGGATCTTGATCATGACGTTCTCACGGTTTACCTTGGCAAAGAGTTCCTTTGCTTGAGCAACTGTTCCTGCTGTGTCGTTTGCAAGCCCAGGCTCAACTTCAATAGAGACACGACCATCGAATCCGTTTGACTTTGCATAAACATCAGCAAATACATCACAAGCGTCAGCAACATCCTTGGTGGTGATTTCGAAGATTGCTTCAGAAGCAGTTGCTCCTGCTTGAGCCAACTCAGTAACCTGAGATTCGTAGCCTTCACCTTTACCGATTGACTGAGCGAAGATTGTCGGGTTAGTAGTAACACCAACGACGTTGCGAGAGTGAATCAGATCCGCCAAAGCACCACTTGTGATTCTGGTTCTCGAAAGATCATCAAGCCAAATGCTGACACCGTTTGTCGCTACCTGGGCTAGGGGACTAGTCATAGTTTTTCTCCTGTTGGTTTCTAGTTACTCAATGATTTGTGGGCAGCTGCAATAACTGAATCTGTTGTCATGCCGAACTCTCTAAATAGAGTCTTGTAGTCAGCTGATGCTCCGAAGTGTTCAATAGAGACACTCTCGCCTGAACGACCGACATACTTACTCCAACCAAGTGCTAGTCCAGCTTCAACAGAAACTCTTGCTGATACTGCTGAAGGAAGTACTGACTCTTTGTATGAATCTGATTGCTCGTCAAACCACTCCAAACAAGGAGCTGAGACAACTCTTGTCTTTATACCTTGTTCTTCTAGCTTGAGTCTTGCCTCAACCGCTAACTGAACCTCTGATCCTGTTGCGATAAGAATTAGTTCTGGCTTTGCATTTGATGCATCAACAAGTGTGTATGCACCTTTAGCAGTATGCTCCGCTGAAGCAACTACTGTTCCTGTTGCATCAGCTTCACCTCGCTTGAATACCGGAATGTTTTGTCTGGTTAGTGCAATACCTGCAGGGTTCTCACGACGCTCCAAGATGGTCTTCCAGGCGTAAGCAACTTCGTTAGCATCTCCTGGTCTAACTATGTCTAGTCCTGGAATAGCTCTAAGGGTTGCAAGCTGCTCAACAGGCTGGTGAGTAGGGCCATCTTCACCAAGAGCCACACTGTCGTGTGTCCAAACGAAGATTGAAGGAACCTTCATCAGCGCAGCCAAACGAACGGCTGGTCTCATGTAGTCGCTGAAGATAAGGAAGGTTCCACCGAATACACGAGTGTTTCCGTGCAGCACGATTCCGTTTAGGATGGCACCCATAGCGTGCTCGCGAATACCGAAGTGGAGAACTCGACCGTATTCGTTACCTGACCATTCGTGCGTTGACCACTCGGCAGGCACGAAAGATTTTGATTCTTCGATTGTTGTGTTGTTTGATTCAGCAAGGTCAGCTGATCCACCCCAAAGCTCTGGCATTACCTTAGCGATTGCGTTGATAACTTTTCCGCTTGCTGAACGAGTCGAAACTTCTGTTCCACCTTCGAACACTGGAAGTGCTGATGCAAGTTCTGCAGGTGTTTCACCAGATTGAACTCTGTCAAAGAGCTTCTTCTTATCTGGGTTAGATGATGCCCACACGTCGAACTTTGCTTGCCATGCTTTGCGAGCTTCCGCGGCACGAGTAGCAGCATTTGTTCGGGTGTGGTAGATGACATCTTCGTGAACTTCAAAAGTCTTTTCTGGATCAAAACCAAGAACTGTCTTTAGTCCTGCAAGTTCTTCTGCGCCAAGAGCTGAACCGTGGATCTTTCCAGTGTTCTGCTTCTTAGGTGAAGGCCAACCGATGATTGTTCTAAGAGTAATCAGTGAAGGCTTAGTGGTTTCAGCCTTTGCTCTTTCAATAGCTGCGTAAAGCTCTTGAATATCTTCTTTGTAGTTGCCGGTTTTCTTCCAGTCAACTGTTTGTGTGTGCCAACCATATGCTTCGTATCTTGCAGTCAAATCTTCAGTGAAAGCAATGTTGGTGTCATCTTCGATAGAAATCTGGTTGGAGTCATAAATCACAACTAGATTTCCAAGTTGCTGGTGACCAGCAAGTGATGCTGCTTCGCTAGTCACACCTTCTTGCATATCTCCATCACCTGCGATGACGTAAATGAAGTGATCAAAAGCACTTTCACCCTTTGGAGTTTCTGGATCAAAAAGACCACGCTCGAATCTTGCAGCGTATGCAAAACCAGTTGCAGAAGCTAGACCTTGACCTAGAGGCCCTGTAGTAATCTCAACACCCTTGGTGTGTCCATATTCTGGGTGACCAGGGGTAGCTGAACCCCAAGTTCTCAACGCCTTGATGTCATCTAGTTCAAGACCGTAACCTGCTAGGTAGAGCTGATTGTAGATAGTCAATGATGAGTGACCAACACTCAAGATAAAGCGGTCGCGACCAGACCACTTCTCATCCGCAGGATCATGCGTCATGACCTTGTGGAATAGGAGATAGGCGACAGGGGCAAGTGATATTGCGGTTCCTGGGTGGCCGTTTCCAACTTTTTCTACGGCGTCTGCAGCTAGAACACGAGCTGTGTCCACTGACTTTGAATCGATGTTGTCCCAGATTAGTGACACAGCACTGTCTCCTTTAAGTTTTTGAGATTGACTTGATTGGCGTCCTTGCCACCTTCGCAACTAAAAAGCCTTAGAACTAGGGGTTCCTTGGCTTGTTGTTAGTGCATTTGAAGTCTATACCCGTGACCCATTTGATTACGGATATGTAACGGAAGAGTCTAATTCACTTAGACTAGAGGCAATGACTTCCATCAAATCCGATACCCCAGTAACCCCCAAGGGCAGTATTTCCTTTGGTCGAAAGGCAGCTGCTTATTTGGCTTTGACCAAGCCAAGAGTCATTGAATTACTACTTATTACGACGGTTCCGGTCATGATTCTGGCTCAGCAGGGGATTCCTGATCTTTGGCTAGTTTTAGCCACTTTGGTCGGTGGAGCCCTTAGTGCTGGCTCAGCTAATGCATTTAACTGCATTATTGACACCGATATCGACAAAATAATGGGTAGAACCCAGAAAAGGCCACTAGTTACAGGGGAATTGAACAAACTAGAGGCAAAAATTTTTGCTTTTGCCATCGGAATCATCTCTGTTCTATGGCTAGGACTCTTAGTTAACTGGCTAAGTGCCGTTTTGGCCCTTTCAGCCCAGCTTTTCTACATTTTCGTCTACACGCTTCTTCTCAAGAGAAGAACCTCTCAAAACATCGTCTGGGGAGGAGCGGCTGGGGCTATGCCTGTGCTAATCGGCTTCAGTTCGGTCACTGGGACCGTAACCTGGTCAGCAGCGGTGCTGTTTTTAATGATTTTCCTTTGGACTCCGCCACACTATTGGCCTTTATCTATCAAGTATTTAGACGATTACAAGGCGGCAGGGGTGCCAATGCTTCCTGTTGTGGCTGATAAGGGCAAGGTTGCTAGTCAAATTGTGATCTATAGCTACGCCATGGCTGCCTCTACCTTGCTCTTGATTCCAGTTCATCCAATGGGTCTGATTTATACCCTCACAGCAGCCATTGGAGGAGTTTGGTTCATAGTTGAAGCTCACCTGCTTCAGAACAAGACCAAGGCTGGGGAAGTCAAGAACCCGATGAAGCTCTTCCACTTCTCCATTACTTACCTAACGGCCCTGTTTATTGCCATTGGCGTGGACCCATTGGTGTTTATCAAGCTCTTCTAAGAGACTTTTATCTCTTCAAGCCTCGCGAGGGATTCATTTCGTTCGGTTGTGTGATCAACGATCTGAACTGGATATCCATCTGAATAACCATCAAATACTTCCCAAGGTTCATGAGCTGAAGAACCTTCAAGATGTCTAAGTTCTGGAATGTACTTACGAACGTAATCGCCATTTGGGTCAAACTTTAGGCCCTGAAGAATTGGATTAAAGATTCGGTAGTAAGGGGATGCGTCAGTGCCGCAACCCGCTGTCCACTGCCAACCATGCGAATTTGAAGCAGGATCAAAATCGCTCAGGTGCTTTTCGAAGTGTTTCGCTCCAAGTGTCCATTCAAGATGAAGGTCTTTAACAAGAAACGATGCGACAATCATTCGAACTCGATTGTGCATCCAACCTTCTCTAAGCAACTGCCTCATACCAGCATCTACCATAGGGAAACCAGTTTCACCTTTGCACCAAGCCTCAAACTTTATATCTGCAACAGTTCCTGTGTCATAGCGAAGTTTCTTGAATCTTGGTTCGTAATAATCATCAACTGTGTATGGGTAGTGAAAAAGAACGTCAGCATAAAACTCTCGCCAAGCAATCTCTTTTCTAAAAACTTCATGGGCAGGGGAGTCACCAAGCTCACTTAGTAAGGTTCTGGGATGGATTTCCCCGTGAGCCAGGGCATGAGAAAGATGCGATGTTCCGCTTAGATCCGCCCGATTACGCATCTGGTCATAATCATCTAGAGCTCTCTTTTGAAACCTTTGAAAGGTTCTTAGAGCGAAGGCTTCTCCAGCTTTAACCTGGATAGGTGAATCCTTAGAAGGAGTTGGCACGATTGTGTTGGATTCAACATCTAGCCACCGCACCTTGGCTGGCAGATGCTTTGGTAGAACATCAGCCAGGTGAACCCAAGCCTTATAGAACGGGGTATAAACACGATAGTTGGTGCCATCAGGTTTTCTGACAGTGCCAGGGCGAACCGCATAGTTTGATCCACATAGGTTCAGAGAAATGCCTTTAGATAAAAGGAACTTAGCCACCAAATCCTGTTCAGCCATGCCCTTTGGATCGAATGCTTCAGTCGCAAAAACTTGCTTAGCGCCGATTGAAGCACTGGCTTCTGAAAGCTCCTTGGCAAACTTCTCCGTTGAATCAACATTGAGGATGTGTAGCTTGCCATCTATGTCTTGACTCAATGAACGAAGGGACTCGGTGAGGCTATGTTGCCTTATTCCTTCAAGTTCTAGGTATTCAACCTCATTGAACATGTAGATGGCTAGAACTCCATTGGTTTCAGTTGCTTCGCTGGCGGTGAAGGCGGCACTAAGTGCCTCGTTGTCTTTAAGCCTTAGATCTCTTCGAAACCAGAAGACAGTGCTCATCGGCTTCCTGTCCACGCTTTGTTTAGAAGAGCTTGGTAGGTAGTCATGCTGGCAAGGACAGATGCCCCGAGCATGTGTAAGCCAACTAGGAAGATTGGAAGTCCAGTCCAGGTCTGCACTAGACCTAGCAGTGCCTGGGATGAAATCACTGCAACGTATGCGATTGAATACTTTGCCGATTTAGATCCAGTGAGACGGTATCTCAAAAGCACGTGAAGCAGAGCAAGAGCCAAGAGTAGATATGCAGGATAAGAGTGGTAGTGAGACCACAACTCTGAATCTAAGCCGTTTCTAGGAGTATCTGAGTCTCCTGCGTGAGGACCTGAGCCAGTTAGAACAACACCGATGATGATTACTGCAATAGAGACAG
>JBIJAB010000120.1:0-3406 GCA_044345975.1 Rhodoluna sp. | reverse complement strand
GTCAAACTAGATGCCAAACTCTTTAGCCTTCATGAACACAATGAGGCTGAAAGAGTTTCTCAACTGCTTGAGATAGCAGCCACCGAAGATGTCTTGGTGGTCAGTGATGCTGGTATGCCAACAGTCTCAGATCCTGGCTTTGTTCTAGTCAGAGCAGCAATAGAGGCAGGAATAGATGTCACCATCATTCCTGGTCCATCAGCAGTGTTGTCCGCATTAGCTGTTTCAGGATTACCTACCGACAGGTTTAGCTTTGAAGGCTTCTTACCTCGCAAATCCGGTGAACGTAAGAAACTGTTTCAATCATTGCTTTCGGAAACAAGAACAATGGTGTTCTTCGAATCTCCGCACCGCATTGATGATTCCCTAAAAGATGCCTTAAGCGTCTTTGGTGAAGCACGTCAGGCAAGCGTCTCTAGGGAACTGACCAAGAAGTTTGAACAGACCATTAGAGGAACACTTCCTGAGCTATTGGAATGGAGTGCTAACCCAACCAAGGGTGAGTTGGTGCTGGTTATTGCAGGCAATACTGAAGCAACCACGACTTCTGCCTCGTTGGAAGAGCTGTTGGCTGAAGTCGAAGAGGGAAGATCTGAAGGGTTATCTCTGAAACAATCTGTAGCAAAGGTTGCTGATAAGCACTCTTTGAGCAAAAGTGATCTGTATCAACAGGTGCTTGATTCCAGGGACAGTTAAGATTGAACTAATGTCAGCAAACTCTAATGGCCAGTCGTTCTATGTAACGACCCCTATCTTCTATGTCAACGATGCTCCTCATATCGGCCATGCCTATACCGAGGTCGCTGCTGACGTATTGGCTAGATGGCACCGTCAAAGAGGATCAGACAGCTTCCTTTTAACCGGTACCGATGAGCACGGTGAAAAGGTTCTAAGAACAGCAGCAGCTAACAAGGTCTCACCTAAGGACTGGACTGACAAGTTAGTCCACGATGCTTGGTTACCACTACTTGAGACCATTGACATCGATAACCAAGACTTCATTAGGACAACCGAAGAACGCCATGAATTAAATGTGCAGAAATTCATGCAGAAGCTTTATGACACAGGGTTTATTTACCAGGGTTCATTCAAGGGTGCTTACTGTGTTGGCTGTGAAGAATACAAGAACAAGGCAGACCTTATTGATGGAACTGGCGAGTTTGAAGGGCAAGATGTTTGTGCCATTCATTCAAAGCCGGTTGAGCAGCTAGAAGAGAATAACTACTTCTTCAAGCTAAGTGAGTTTGAACAACCACTACTAGATTTCTATGAGCAGAACCCAACTTTCATTCAGCCTGAATCAGCAAAGAACGAAGTTGTCTCTTTCGTAAGAAGAGGACTAGAAGATCTTTCTATCAGTAGATCTAAAGAGAAGTTCGATTGGGGAATCGATATCCCTTGGGATGATTCACACATAACCTATGTTTGGTTCGATGCTCTATTGAATTACATAACCGCCATCGGCTACGGTCAGGATGAAGCAGAGTTCAACAAGAGATGGCCTGCAACAGTTCAGATTGTTGGTAAAGACATCCTTAGATTCCATGCTGTTATCTGGCCTGCGATGTTGATGGCAGCAGAAATCAAACCACCTCAGCAAATCTTTGGTCACGGCTGGTTACTAGTCGGTGGTGAGAAGATGTCTAAATCTAAACTCACCGGTATCGCTCCTAACCAGATCACCGACATCTTCGGAAGCGATGCTTTCCGCTATTACTTCATGTCAGCTATTGCTTTTGGTTCAGATGGTTCATTTAGCTGGGAAGACCTTTCAGCTAGGTACCAAGCAGAGCTAGCCAACGGCTTTGGAAATCTAGCGTCAAGAACCCTTGCCATGGTTAGAAAATACTTTGATGGCGTTATTCCAACTCCATCTGATTACATAGACATAGACAAGCAAGTTATCAAGGTTGCTGAAGATGCTGTTCTGAATGCCGATAGAGCAATCGATGAAGTTGCTATTCATGAAGCCATCAACAGTGTTTGGACACTGGTTGATGAACTAAATGGATACATCACTTCTCAAGAGCCTTGGGCTTTGGCTAAAGACGAAGCCAACAGGGCTCGACTTGAAACAGTTCTATATGTTTGCTCAGAAGGACTAAGGGTTCTATCTGTATTGCTTGCTCCAGTTATCCCTAAGGCAACAGCAAAGCTGTGGGCTGCTCTTACAGAAGGCAAGCTAGGTGAGCTTGCAGATCAGCCACTGAGTGAAGCAGGTAACTGGGGTCAATTACTTCCAGGCATTGCTGTTTCAGAACTTGATGTTCTTTTCCCACGCATTGAAGCAGAAACAGCTAACTAACCTCATGGGCACAGAGCCAAACCAAGACCTGCCTAGCGAAAACTATATTCGGGTTAGACATCGCAAAGCAGAAGATGGCTCATCAAGAGATCTAAGTTATCCAGAAGTTCCAGAGCCTCTAGAAGTTGGCACCTACGATAATCACACTCACCTAGAAATAGCTGATGGTGAAAACCCTATGGATTACAGAGAGCATCTTGAGCTCTCTGATCAAGCAGGAATTCTTGGTGCAGTTCAAGTTGGTGGTTCAGTTGAGACTTCGAAGTGGTCAGCAAGAACTGCAGCTATAGAACCACGACTTCTGGCTGCCGTAGCACTGCATCCAAACGTTGCTGCTGAGTATCCAAACATCAAAGAACTGGATGTTGCCATTTCTGAAATAGCAACATTGGCTAAAGAACCTCGAGTTCGAGCAATCGGTGAAACTGGTCTTGATTACTTCAGAACCTCAGAAGAGTTTCAGTTCCTACAGCAACACAGTTTTGAAGAACACATTCAGATAGCCAAAGAAAACAACATCGCAATGCAGATTCATGACCGTGATGCCCATGCTGATGTTGTTGAAACCCTGCTTCGAGTTGGAGCTCCTGATCGAACAGTGTTTCACTGCTTCAGTGGCGATAAAGAACTAGCTCAGATACTTATTGATAATGGCTGGTACGCATCCTTTGCTGGAACAGTTACCTTCAAAAAGAATGAAGAACTAAGAGCCGCTCTAGAGATGTTGCCACCAGAACTAATCCTTGTTGAAACAGATGCCCCGTTTCTAACCCCAGAACCACTCAGAGGAAGACCTAACTCTCCTTACCTGATTGGCATCACTCTTAGGGCTATGGCCAAGGTAAGAGATGTGAGTGTCAACGACCTAGCTACCCAGATCACCAAGAACACCGAGAACGTCTATGGTTCATGGGCAGAGGGTCTCAATGGTTGAGCTATTAGGAGCAGCAGACATTAGAGCCCTAGCTGAGTCGCTAGGTGTGGTTCCTACTAAGAAGCTGGGTCAGAACTTTGTGACTGACCCGAACACCATTAGAAGAATTGTTCAGGCAGCAAAACTAACTGGATCAGAAACAGTCGTTGAGATTGGTCCGGGCTTAG
>JBIJAB010000119.1:0-3431 GCA_044345975.1 Rhodoluna sp. | reverse complement strand
CCTCATCGTTCAAGTCAACAATGGTGAAATCAACACCCCAGGTCTTGTGCACTCTTGCAAACAGTCGGTAAGAGCCGCCATACATATCATTAGCCAGAATTACGTGATCACCAGGAGCAAGAACACCACGAATGATCGCGTCTTCAGCAGCCAGACCACTTGAGAAGCTCATACCAAAACGACCACCCTCAAGTGAAGCTAGTGCTTCTTGCAGAGCAGATCTAGTTGGGTTGGCGGCTCTGTTGTATTCATAGCCCTCACGAAGATTTCCAACACCATCTTGTTTGTGGGTGGTGGTCATATGAATAGGTGGAATAACGCCACCTGTTTTTTCATCTGGGTGCTGGGCGACGTGGATTGCTCTGGTTTCAAACTTTGACATAAATGACTTTCTTGTTAGTTCAAGACTAAACCAAATGTGAGTGACTCAACAGGGCGATAACTTCGCCCTCACGAAGAACTAGAGCACAATCAACATCAGCAAGAACTTCTCTGGCTGTAGCAATGGTGTCTGTGCAACCCAAAGGAACAGGCTTTGATTCCATGTGAGCTTCAACCAGATCAGTTTCTTTGAAAGCTCCAGAGGCAAGACCAGCCTTGAGGTGGTCAAGTCTTAGAACACCTAGGATTTCACCAAAACGAACTGGAGGCTGATTGTTGAAGACAACTACGAAGTCAGAGTGTTTATCCAAAGCATCCTTGATGGTGTCGGTTGCCTTGACGCTTACTACCTGAGGATTTACTTGAGTACCTGTTATTAGATCCTCAACAGCATCCTCTAGTCGAGGCATGAACCCATAGGTTCTCATCCAAGTGTCATTGAAGACCTTGGCTAGATAGCCTCTTCCACCATCAGGAAGGATGACCACAACAACCGCATCTGCTGGAAGAGTCTTAGCTACCTTGAGGGCAGCTACTGCTGCCATCCCACAAGAAGGACCAACCAGTAGACCTTCTTCTTTACCAAGTCTTCTAGTCATCATGAATGATTCAAGATCTGGCACTGGAACAAAATCATCGACTACAGATTCATCATATGCTTCAGGCAGGAAGTCATCGCCACGACCAACACCTTCTACAAGGTATGGTCTTCCTGTTCCATTTGAATAAACAGAACCTGCAGGGTCACAACCAATAATCTGAACAGAACCGTTGCTGACTTCCTTTAGGTATTTGCCAACACCTGAAACAGTTCCACCTGTACCAACACCGATAACAACGTGAGTTACCTTACCGTCAGTATCTTTCCAAATCTCAGGACCAGTAGTTTCGTAGTGAGATGCTGGACCATTTAGGTTGCTGTATTGATCGGGCTTGAATGCCCCTGGAGTTTCTCTAGCAATACGATCTGAAACTGAGTAATAGCTTCTAGGGTCTTCGTGAGCCACAGCACTTGGACATACAACTACTTCTGCCCCATAAGCCTTAAGGGTGTTGATCTTGTCAACAGCCACCTTGTCAGGCAAAACAAAGATGCACTTGTAACCTCTTTGCTGAGCAACAAGAGCCAAACCAATACCTGTGTTACCTGAGGTTGGCTCAACAATGGTTCCACCAGGTTTTAGATGTCCTGATGCTTCAGCTGCATCAATAAGTTTCTCAGCAATACGGTCTTTGATAGACCCACCTGGGTTGAAGTATTCAACTTTAGCCAAAACATTACAAGCAATGCCTTCAGTAACCTTGTTCAACTTAACTAAAGGGGTATTGCCGATAAGTTCGACTACGTTGTTGTAATACTTCATACTCCAAGAATACCGAGTAAAAGAAAACCCGCCTTGGCCTAAGCCAAGACGGGAATCTAACGCACTCAAAATCTATGGATATGGGAATAGCGGGATGTGCCAGCTGATCTTCGCTCCAGTGCCCTCAACTGTCTTATGGCAGATCCAATCAAAGCTGCTCCAACTAAATTCTCTGCTGACAGAGGAGTTCGACTTGCTCTTGGGTGTTTCTGTGCACTTAGTCATGGCTTGTTCAGGCAGCACTGCAACGCACATAAACACGAAACCAAGTATTAGAAAAGTTCCTATGGCCGCTAGCGGCCAACCTTTACGAATGTTCATTATTTCCCTTCCTTGAATATCTTATTTGATATATGTCAAATAAATCAAATTTGTGCCATAATTCTTGTTATGGCAATAAATGAACCGTCCCGAATAACAAAGCCCACTTTGAAAGTTGTCGCGTTCTTGCTAACTCTCAATGGCAAGCCGACCTGGGGTATCCAGATTTGTGGAGCTACAGACCTTGGCTCGGGTTCTGTATACGCAGTTCTCGATCGCTTTGAAAGCTATGGCTGGATGGAATCAAATTGGGAGGAAGACAATCAACGCAAAGGTGCAAGAAGACGACTTTATAGCCTTACGCAAACAGGTAAGAGAGAGATTCAAAACATCGCCAAAGAACACCTCGCCGAGCCATCAAAAGACCCCAAAGTCAAAACTATGGAGGCAAAGTATGTCTAAATCCGCTGCCTTGTTCAAAACAATCGGGCTAGGGCTTAAGCAAGCCCGAATAGATCGTCTCCGCGAAGAATACACATTTGAAGCCGAGGCTTCAACACGTCCAATTCTCCACGTTTACCTATGGAGAGTCTTAAATAGCTACTTTAGATTCCAAAACTTAAATGCTGTGAGCTTCTTCTTTCTTGCTTTGTTAGTCACATGGGTAAGCCTGAGCAAAGGGAATTACCCACTTGCAGGTCTTTCAATCCTCTTATTGTTTACCTACGAAATTGAACATGAATACAATTTGGCATCCAGGTTGTTTGAAATAACCAGAAAGACTCTCTTCGTTCTCACAGGACTATTGCTTCTACTGCAAGCTAATTCTGGAGTTAAGCGAGGTTCAGATTTCGTGGTTATCCAGGCATTCTCAGATCTGGAGATTAGAGCATTCACGCTCATCGTTGTAACGCCTGCTCTTACTGCGCTCGTTGCGATAATGATAAGGGTCTTCAGAAACCAGAAACCGCTGGCTAATCTAAGTAAAGTTATCTACTTAGTTTCAGGCGTATACCTTTTCAATCAGTCGCTTATGTTGCCCTACTGGGCGGGAGCAAGAGTTTGGCTAACCGTGGGAATTGTTATCCCTTCAATAACAGCCATCGCGTTATTAAACACAAAAAGAAAACCCGCCTTGGCCTAAGCCAAGACGGGAAATTCTTTTCAGTGAAGAAGATTACTTAAGAGTAACCTTTGCGCCAGCGCCTTCTAGGGCAGCCTTTGCCTTCTCTGCGGTCTCCTTGTTAGCACCCTCTAGTACGGTTGCTGGAGCGCCGTCAACAACGGCCTTTGCTTCGCCTAGACCTAGGTTAGTTAGTGCACGCACTTCCTTGATAACCGCGATCTTCTGGTCGCCAGCAGATTCTAGAACTACATCGAATGAGTCCTTCTCTTCTGCAGCTTCTGCTCCGCCACCTGCTGCAG
>JBIJAB010000118.1:0-3437 GCA_044345975.1 Rhodoluna sp. | reverse complement strand
TATGGTGTTCAGTCTGAACATGCTGCACCTTATGTAACATCTTTGAAAAAGGGTAAGTTAACTGAAGTTCCAACTACCCCAACTATTGCTGACGGTATTGCTGTTTCAAGACCAGGCCGTATCCCTTTTGAACTAATCAAGAAGAATATCGACAAAGTTGTTACAGTAACTGAAAACGAGATTGCTCAAGCAATCCTTGTCTTGCTTGAAAGATCTAAGCAGGTTGTTGAACCTGCAGGTGCTGTTGGTGTTGCAGCAATACTCGCTGGCAAGCTCAAGCTAAAGGGAAATACTGTTGTTATCCTCTCCGGTGGAAACATGGACCCTCTATTGCTTCAGAGAGTAGTAAGACATGGTCTAGCTGCCGCTGAACGTTACACAACTATCTCTGTCATGCTTCCTGACCGTCCAGGTCAGCTGTCTTTGACAGCTGCTGTGATTGCTAAGGCGAATGCCAACGTTGTTGAAGTTCTACATACTAGACATGGTCTAGGGCTCAAGATCTCAGAAGTTGAACTAAACCTCTCAGTTGAGACCTCAGGTCATGAGCACACTCTAGAAGTAATCAAGGCACTAAAAGAAGCAGGCCTTAAGCCTAGAATCATGGAAGCTAGAGAAGACTAGCCTTCGAAGTGTTTGACTGAAACTATCTTCACGGTCAAGGTCTTGCCATTAGGTGCAGTGTATGAAACTGATTCACCGATCTTGGCCCCCATGATGGCTATTCCCATTGGGCTATCAGGGGAGTAAACACTCATATCTGTGTTCTCTGCCATTTCAGCTGAACCTAGTAAGAATTCCATCTTCTTTTCATTTAGTTCAATGGTGATAACCATGCCTTGGGCGACTGTGTCACTGGCTTCTTGTGATTCTCCAACAACTGAGTTGGCAAGGATTTGGGTAAGTCTGGCAATACGGGCTTCAATGATGCCCTGCTGGTCTTTAGCTGCGTGGTAACCACCGTTTTCCTTGAGGTCACCTTCTTCACGGGCATCCTGGATCTTCTTGGAAATGGCTGCACGCTCAACGTTGATGAGGTTTTCGAGCTCACTTTTAAGACGGTCATAGGCCTCTTGAGTTAGCCAAGTTGGGTTCGAGTTCATAGTTACTCCAAAGTAAGAAAAGAGCTCGGTCAAAAGACCGAGCAGGTATTTATCTAAGTCTATTCAAACCAGCAACGGTCCACTAGACCCGTGACAGCTAACTCCGTGGTTCTAAGCATTGCTTTGATGGGAACATCGGTGATTGAGCCGTCTTCAGAGCCTGAGGCTGGGATTATGACTTCTTTATAGGCAACAACCCCATAATCCTCTTTGAGGGCCTGAACGGCACAAATAGCGGTGGTATTAGCAGGCTTTGTGACCACAAAGCTGACACTGGTATTGGTTGTGTCAATGACATCAAATGAGGTGGTTTTGACGGTTGGGTCGTTCTTGGCTGTGAGGTTGGCCCAGATAGCCCAAGAGATGAATAGGGCTGCTAACAGGCTCGCTGTGACGATTATGGCAAGGCGTCTTTTGCCCTCTTGCTGAGGGCTCTTGCCATAACGCTGGGCTATTTGCTCTGGTAACTGCTGCACAGGTTAAGGTTAACTCATGAACTTCAATACCTTGATACTAAGAGCCGAAGAAGAAGCGGAAGCTATTGCTGCAAGCCCTGGAACTATTGGCTGGATCTTTACCCTTGCTATGGCTATCGGAGCAGGACTTCTAATCTTTGACATGGTCAGAAGAATCCGTAAGGTACGTTACCGTGATGAGATTCAACAGGAGATATCTGAAGAGCAAGCTGCTATTGAAGAAGCTGCTGAACTAGAAAGACAACGTAAAAAGCAGAACTAGTTTCCTAGAGATCCAACAAGGGGGTTAAGGCTAACTAGTAACACTGCTACCCAATGGCACATGAAAGCAATCACTGTTAGTGAATGAAATATTTCATGGAAACCAAAGTGACCTGGGAATGGGTTAGGTCTCTTTAGACCATAGAACACAGCACCTGCTGTGTAACAAAGGCCACCAGCAAGAATAAGAACCATTGCAACAACGTTGAAGTTCAAGAAGTCAACGATGTAGAACATAGCTGCCCAGCCAAGACCAACATAAAGTGGGACATATAGCCATCTAGGTGCATTGATCCAGAACACTCTGAAGAAGACTCCTACTAATGCACCTATCCAAACACTTAGTAATAAAACAATTCCTTTATCTCGCTCCAAGGCGAGCATTGCCATTGGTGTGTAACTGCCTGCAATAAGTAAGAAGATGTTGGCATGGTCAATTCTTTTTAGAGTAACCCTCATCTTTGGCTTCCAGTTGAAGCGATGATACAAAGCAGAGTTACCAAAGAGTAAGAAGGAGCAAGCAAAGAAGATAGCTGCTGCAACCTTAGCGATAACACCATCGGCTAGAACAAGAAGAATGATTCCACCAGCAATAACTATTGGTAATACTCCGGTGTGAATCCAGCCTCGCCAGCTAGGTTTAGGGTCGAGGGCTGTATCTGGAACGGTTTCAGTTACTGGAAGATACAGGGGATCTGGCTGCTCATTGTTCATTACTCAACCTTACGCCTTTGACCTAATGCCTGCCCTCGGCAGGTAACCTTAAAGGTATGCGTAAGTTGATTTACAGGCTCTATGAGCGGGGAATCCTTGGGGACCTATCCTCAGTTGACCTTCCTAAGCACGTAGCAGTGATGCTTGATGGCAATAGGCGTTGGGCTGAGCGAAACTTTGGGGCTAAACCTAAGATTGGTCACACCGCTGGGGGAAAGAAGATTCATGAGTTTCTGGGCTGGTGTGATGAGCTCGAGATACCTGTTGTTACTTTGTATATGCTCTCCATTGAAAACCTAACCAAGAGATCAACTGATGAACTAGATGATCTACTTGGCATCATCGGAGATGTTGCAACAGAACTAGCAGAAGCAAAGAAGTGGCGAGTAAGGCTAGTGGGAGATAGAGATGCTCTTCCAGCTGACCTTAGAGAAAGAATAGAGATTGCTGAGAAGGCTACCGCTGATCTCAAGGGATTGGATGTGAACCTTGCTGTTGCCTATGGTGGTCGCAATGAGATTGCTGAAGCTATGAAGCAGATTCTTCGTAAGCACTCAGAAGCTGGAAGCAGTATTGAAGATTTAGCAGAACTGCTATCTCCTGAACTTATTACAGAACATCTTTACACAGGGGGACAGCCTGATCCTGATTTGATTATTAGAACTTCAGGAGAACAAAGACTCAGTGGTTTCTTGCTTTGGCAAAGCAGCAACAGTGAGCTGTATTTCGAAGAAGCCCTATGGCCTGATTTCAGAAGAGTTGACTTCCTTCGTGCTCTTAGAGCTTTTGCTAAGCGTCACAGACGCTTCGGAGCTTAGGTTAACTAAAGGTAACGGCTTAGACACACCAAGCGTGTTGAGATACCAATTTTCAAGAGAAGTTC
>JBIJAB010000117.1:0-3482 GCA_044345975.1 Rhodoluna sp. | reverse complement strand
CCTCGGCAGTCAGCGTAATACTTGGCTATGCCACTAGAGCCCAGTTCGCCGAAGATTCGGGCAATAGGGTCGAATTTCAAGTAGATTCCGCCTATTCCTATGTGGTCATCCCAAACAGTACCCTGACAGCGTTTGAGGGTGAGATCTCCATCGAGGCTTCCGGAGTGGACGAGATCTTCTATGCAGACGCTAGGGAGAGAGACATCCAGGATTGGATCGGAACCTCAAACTACTCTCGTCTGAACCTAAAGCCGAACACTTTTGAACCTGATATTTCAACAATCACCTCAGGAGGCTTAGACGCTGACCCAGCTGGAAGTGACATGTGGCGAAGCCAGCTGACAGTAAAGACTAAGTTGCTCAACGTTGTAAGCATGTTTGACGACACGGCAGTTCTTTTGGCCAGTAATGGATTTAGCCGAGCACCAGACAAGATCGCCGTGATCTGGGATGCCAAGCCTCTCGTGAACTGGCCTCAAGTTCTTATCATCGGTGGATTCATTCTCCTGCTTGCTGCAATCATCATGAACTACCTGGCCTTCCGCAACATTAGAAAGCTGCGTGGACCTAGAAGAAGAATCCCTAAATCTCCTAAGGGCCCTAGATACCGTCGAAAGATTAAACAGGATGTTCCTGTTCGCGGAAGAAGAGCAGTTGGTAAATCCAACCGCAGAAGATTCATGGTTGCCCCAGCTGCTGTTGTTTCACTCTCACTCTTGGCAGGATGTTCTGCACCAGAGCAATCAGTTGAAGAGATCAAACCTAAGTATGAGTCTGTCAATGTTGTGGTTACTGAATCTCAACTTCAGAGAATAGTTAGCGATGTTGCAACGACAGTCAAAGATGCCGATGCAGCAAGAGATGACAGAACGCTAGTTACTAGAGTTGCTGGTTCAGCTCTCGAGATTAGAAGAGTTCAATATCTATTGCAATCTAGAAGCAAGAAGATTCCTAAACTGCCACCGATTATTGCCAACCCAATAACAGTTGCTCTACCAATGGAACTTCCTGATCCTAACCTTGGATGGCAACCGAGAACATTGATGGTAGTTACTAAAGAGGAATCAGCTACAAGTGCTCCGCAGATGCTTGTGCTCCAACAAGCAACCCCTAGAGATAACTACAAACTTTGGTATCTCATTGACTTACTGCCTGCAGCGAAGTTCCCTAATGTGGCAGCTCAAGCAACAGGAGCATTATCAGTTGCTAAAGACACTGAGTACCTAGTGACTCCTTTGAAGAGCATCCCGTTCAAGTATGGTGACACCATCAATAAGGGCGGTGAGAGTAAGTACTCTACTGAGTTTGATTTAGCTTCAGATGAGTTCTATGCAGCACTGTCTGAATCACAGATCCAGCAAAAAGATGATGTTGAGAAAGTAAGTGCAACAATCAAGTTCCAGCACTCACTAGGTAACCAAAACATCTTGGGAATGCTAACTGTTGAATCTGGTGGCTTAGTGGCACTAACCATGAATGACACATCAACCATCAGACCAAAGATTTCTGGTGCAGCCGTATCGGTTACCCAACTAGATCAGAAGACTTTGTTGGATGCTCCTGGAAGTGCAACAGGCCTTCGGATTGTGTACAGCAACATGCTCTTGTTCTATGTTCCGGTTGCTGGTTCACAAGAGAAGATTCGATTAGTTGGAGCATCTCAGGGTCTTCTTGCAGTTAGGTCAATAGATTGAGCGACATGAATTCAGCCATGAGAGGTGGGGTTGACCTGTCTGCTCTGGCTAACAAAGTTGTAAAAGAGAAACTAGCTAGCACTAGCGGTGTTCAGGTTGACCAAGGAAGAAGAGTTAAGGTTCCTGCCTTTGTGGTTGAAGTAAACCAAACAAACCTCAAGCCAATCATTGAAATATCTTCCATAGTTGCAGTGGTGGTTAGTTTCTATAGCCAATCAAACCCAGAAAGCCTCACTCTCAACAGCAAGTTAGAGAAGTTAGCTAATGCTGCTGAAGGTAAGTGGCTTCTAGCTAAGGTCGATATTGATGCCAATCCTGAGATCGTTTCGGCATTTGGAGTAAATCTCCCAGCTACCACCGCTGTGATTCTGGAAGGTGACCCAAAGTTACTATTCCAAGGTGATCAGCCAGAGAGTGCTCTCGTAGATTTCCTAGGCAAGTTAGTTGAAATGGCGGCAGCACAAGGACTCAATGGAACTCTAGAAGTTGATGGAGTAGAGACTAAAGAAGTTGAGCCTCAGCTTTCGCCATCAGAGATTGCTGCCCTTGATGCCATGGATAAGGGTGATTTCGGGTCAGCAGTAAAGATCTATGAAGAAGAACTAAAACAGAACCCAGGTAACGAAGAGTTAGCGGCAAGGCTGGCTCAAGTGAAGTTGGTGGAGCGAACCTATAACGCTGATCTTGAGAAGGAGCTCTCTGTTGAACCAACAAGTGTCGGAATGGCTATGCGAAAAGCAGACTTCCATCTAGCGGTTGGTCAATCAGAGGAAGCTTTTGCACTGCTATTGACTTGGTTTGATAAAGCCGATGGAGAAGAGCGTAAAGCCCTATCTTCACTGTTTCTAGAGCTATTCAATGTTGTTGGTAAATCTCACCCAGCTGTTGTTGAAGCTCGTAAGTTACTAGCCGCAAAGATGTTTTAGTCATGCCTGTTTATCTTGACTATGCGGCAACTTCTCCTCTTCGTAAAGAAGTTCTAGATTGCTATGTTGAACATTTACAAACCCTAGGTAACCCTTCATCTGTTCACAGCTCAGGGCAACTAGTCCGCAGAACACTAGAGGAAGCCCGAGAGTCGCTAGCCAAATCAGTTGACTGCAATAGAAGTGAAGTTATCTTCACCTCAGGTGGAACTGAAAGTGAAAACCTAGCAATCAAAGGCCTTTACTGGCAGCGAGTGGGTGAGGATGCAACTCGTAAGGTAATCATCTCTGCTGCTACCGAACACCATGGCTCACTTGATCCAATGGAGTGGTTAGAAAAGCATGACGGAGCAGAAATACTTTGGCTACCGGTTGATTATCAGGGTGTCATCGATTACAAGTTCTTAGAAGAATACCTAAAAGAGAATCACAGCAAGGTTGCTCTCATTAATTTGATGTGGGGGAATAATGAAACTGGCGTCATCACAGATATTGAAAGTGTTGTGAGCCTAGCTAAACCTTATGGCATTCCTGTGCACTCTGATGCAATTGCTACCTTTGGACACATTCCAGTAAGTTTCGCTAAATCGGGACTTAGTGCCATGAGTATTTCAGCTCACAAAATCGGTGGGCCAGTAGGTGCAGGAGCACTCATTGTTTCAAGATCCACCAAGCTGGTCTCCATCATTCATGGTGGTGGACAAGAACGGGGAATGAGATCTGGAACTATGAACGCTCCAGTTGCAAAAGCATTTGCACTTGCCGCTGATTTAGCAGTCAAAGAACTAGAAGCGGAGGCCAATCGGCTAAATGTTCTTCGAGACAAGTTAGTTCAAGGAGTCTTAGCTCTGTCACCTTTGGC
>JBIJAB010000116.1:0-3533 GCA_044345975.1 Rhodoluna sp. | reverse complement strand
GAGCCTTGACTTTTGCAACAACATGTTTGGCAAGTTTTCCAAGGGCAACTACTGAATCTTCAACTATTAGTTGAGGAATCGCATCTGCCGTCTTGTATTGAACGATTGCAGCAACGGCACCTTTTTCGATTGAGCTAGGGATAAAGAAATGTCCGTCTGTTTCTTCACCTGGCTTGGCTACGAACAATGAGCCTTTAGCCACTAACCGTGAATCGGTTTCAACTGTGCCTGTCACTATTAGATCGCCATCTCCGACTAGTTCAGCATCGATAGCTTCTGCAATTTCTCTAAGGCTTATTGCTATCACTAGTAACCTGCCTCTTTCAAAGCGGCTCTGGCTTCGGCCCTAGCTGAATAAGGGGTTCTTACACCTTCAATGTCTCTATAGTCTTGGTGACCCGGCCCTGCCCATAAAATCGCATCTCCTGGACCAACAAGAGATACAGCTACACGTATAGCAGCCTCCGGTGGGGAAACCTCATGAATTTCTAGATCCGGTCGGAACTCTTGAGCTGCCTCGACAAGAGTTTTTCTAATGGATGCTGGATTTTCAAACCTTGGGTGGTGATCTGTGATAACCAAAATATCGCAACCAGCAGCAGCAACCCTTGCCATCTCTGGTCGCTTTGATGCATCCCTGTCACCATCTGCTCCAAAAAGCATAAGAACTTTACCTGTCGTAACTTTGCGAACTGCGGAAAGAGTATTAAGAAAAGCATCAGGGCTGTGACCAAAGTCCACATAAACAAATGGCGCTCCCGCTGGCGAAACTAGTTCAGTGCGACCAGGTAGATAGGCGTCAATGCCGTCTTTGATTGCATCTGCAATAACTGCAAAGCCATAGCCTGCTGTAACGGCCATAACAATAGCCAAACCTGCATTTGATGCCATGTGTGCACCAAGAATTGGAACACTACTAACCAAGTGCTCGCCATTTGGACCACTTAGTTCAAACTCAGTTTTACCAGGAAGTTCAGCTGTAACTACTACATTCCAATCAGCACCGTCTTCAGGGTTCATTGAAATGGTTGTGACAGGAACTTCACTTAGTTCAGCGATGCGTTTCCCATAAACGGTGTCTAGACAAACAACAGCAGCCTTGGCTTTTTCTTTTGTGAAGAGCATAGCCTTGGCTGAAAGATAGTCATCGAAACCGTCGTAGTCATCAAAATGATCGTGGCTCAGGTTAGTAAATCCTGCAACATCAAAGACCAAGCCATCTACTCGTAATTGGGTTAGAGCTTGAGCAGAAACTTCAATCGCAACATCAGTTACACCCTTTTCACGCATCCTTGCGATTAGCGCTTGCATCTCGGTTGACTCTGGAGTTGTTAGGCGGCTAACGATGACCTCGCCTGCGATGTGACGTTCTGCTGTTGAGGTCAGACCAGTTGTTCTCTTGAGTTGACGAAGAACGCCTTCAAGTAAGTAGGTGGTTGAGGTCTTTCCATTAGTTCCAGTAGTCCCAAACATCAAAGGCATGTTGCCTTCTGTGTTTGCATAAACAAAAGCGGCTAGCTCCCCTAGATGAGCTCTAGGCTCTTCTAGAACCATTACTGGCAGTAGACAATCTGGCAGCAGCTCAAGACCTTTAGAGTCCGTTACTACTGCTACCGCTCCTTGTTCAATGGCTTTATCAACGAAGTTGGCACCATGAGTTTTGATACCCGGCATTGCAACAAACAAATCACCTTTGCGAAGATCTCCTGTGTTCATGCTGATGCCAGTGATTGCAACATTAGAGGCAGGACCAATAACAGTTAGACCAAATCTCTTTGCGAAAACTTCAAGTGACACGGGTAAAACATGATCAGGTCGAAGAATTGGTGGGATTGATTGTTTGGGAGTCATTATTTCCACTCCGTTGCAATCTTCTTTGACTTGGTTGTTGATGGTGGCACTGCGTAAGTCTTGAGAACCTGCTTCATCACTGAAACGAAACCAGGTGTAGCTCCTAGCGAGTTGCTAACAGTTCTTGATTTGAATGCTGTTACAGCGACGATATATTTTGGATCTTCTGCTGGTGCTAGGCCGACGAATGAGACTGCGTAAAGACGACCGTAACCTTTTCCTTCGGCAATCTGCGCTGTTCCAGTTTTTCCACCAACACGGTAACCCTGAATACGAGCAGTTTTACCAATGGAACCTTGTTCAACAACTTTTTCCAACATGTCAATGCTTTGTGATGCAGTGCTTTCACTAATCACTCGAACAGGAGCCTCAACAGCTGTTCTCGTCATGTTGCCGTCTTTATTTTGGCAACCTTCAACTAAAACTGGAGAGAGGCGGACGCCTTTATTACCAATCGCCTGATAAATGCTTGCAGTTTGTATTGGGGTAAGTGATACACCTTGCCCAAACATGGTGGTCTGATCGGTCATCTTGTCCCACTTGGTATACGTGGTCAAAAGGCCTGATGACTCTCCCTCAAACTTCACACCGGATTTTGCTCCCATGCCGAATTTCTTCATGTATTCGTATCGAGTCTTTGAGTCGACTTTTCCACCTATCTGAACAAGTCCAGTGTTAGATGAATCCACCATTACTCCAGTGAGAGTTAGTTTGTGTGGCGGGTGTGGGTGTGAATCGTTAATGTACTCACCCCACGGCATGCGAAGAGCATAGGGTGCTACAACTTCACTCAGTGGAGTTGCCTTACCAACATCAATGGCAGTTGCGGCTGCAACTGGCTTGAGAATAGAGCCTGGTTCAAATGCAGATCTAAAAATACGTGATGAGCGGTTCTGCGCTGCAACTCCGCTTGGGTTGTTTGGATCAACGGTTGGAGCTTCTGCTGCAGCCAGAATCCTTCCAGTTGAAACCTCAATAACAATCGCACTCGCCCAGTCTGCTTTTAGACGTCTAACCGTTGCAGCCATTTCCTGCTGAGCTGAATACTGTAAATCTGAATTGATTGACAAAACAACATCAGAGCCATGCTTTACCTGTTGAATAGTCTGAACAGATGAAGGAATGCGGATACGGTCAGCACCTTCGATGTATGTCTCTTTACCATCGATTCCAGCAAGGCAAGAGTTCATCATTCGCTCAATGCCTTCAAGAGCTGAGCCATCGGAACCAACGAAGCCAAGAATGTTTCCAGCAACAGCACCGTCTGGATAGTGACGTTCTTGTTTCTCATCGAAGTAAAGCCAAGAGATACCTAGGTTAATGAGTTTGGTGTAAGTAGCCGCACTGACGGACTTCTTCAAGTTCGCATAACGAGATGTGCCAGTCATCTTCTCAAGCAACTCTTTAGTTGGGATCTTTAGAATTCCCGATAGCTTCTCAGCAATCTGTTCTTTTGAGAAAGCTACTCTTTTGTCATCAATGGTTAGGACAACAGGGCCTACAATTTTAGGGTCAACATTCACATCCCAGCTAACAACCGTGGTGGCAAGAATTCGACCACTGCTATCAATAATGTTTCCTCGGATTGCAGGGAT
This sequence comes from Rhodoluna sp., assembly GCA_044345975.1. Classification (GTDB taxonomy): domain Bacteria; phylum Actinomycetota; class Actinomycetes; order Actinomycetales; family Microbacteriaceae; genus Rhodoluna. Next base: position 87 of record JBIJAB010000116.1, on the reverse strand, counting down.
GGTTCTAGAAGCTTGTCTCGCTTCAGTTGAAATGGCGTTGAGTCTTTCGGCGTCAATAACCTGGACGTAGAACAATCGAATGCTGAA
>JBIJAB010000157.1:0-2584 GCA_044345975.1 Rhodoluna sp. | reverse complement strand
GCTTGTGAGCCTGATTGGGATACGCCTGACCAAGGCTCAATGTCGTTGTTCCACTCTGTTTCAATCCAACGGGTGTAAACACCGAACTTGCCGTTAGAACCAATAAAAGCTGGGTCGTTAACAATCTTGCGGTGGAAAGGAAGAACTGTGGGCATGCCCTCGATGTGCATTTCAGCTAGAGCTCTTCTTGAACGCTCTAGAGCTTCTTCACGGGTTGCTCCGGTAACAATGAGCTTGGCAATCATTGAGTCGAATGAACCAGAAATCTCTGATCCTGCTTCAACTCCGGTATCCACGCGAACACCAGGACCACCTGGAACCTTGAAAGTATGAACTGAGCCTGGTGCTGGCATAAAGTTTCGACCAGCATCTTCACCGTTGATTCTGAATTCAAAAGAGTGACCAGCGACTACTGGGTCACCGTATTCAAGCTTGCCGCCTTCAGCAATTCTGAACTGTTCGCGAACTAGGTCAAGACCTGTTACTTCTTCAGATACTGGGTGCTCAACTTGGAGACGAGTGTTTACTTCAAGGAATGAAATGGTTCCATCTTGAGCAACTAGGAACTCACAGGTTCCAGCACCTTGGTAACCAACTTCTTTGAGGATTGCTTTTGATGAATCATAAAGTCTTTTGATCTGATCATCAGTTAGGAAAGGAGCAGGTGCTTCTTCAACAAGCTTCTGGTGTCTTCTCTGCAGAGAACAGTCTCTAGTTGAAACAACAACTACGTTGCCGTGCGCATCGGCAAGACACTGGGTTTCAACGTGACGAGGTTTTTCTAAATACTTCTCAACGAAGCATTCGCCTCGACCAAACGCCGCAACTGCTTCACGAGTTGCTGATTCAAAAGCTTCGGCAACTTCATCTTTGTTATAGACAACTTTGATTCCACGGCCACCGCCACCGTAGGCAGCTTTGATGGCGATAGGTAGTCCGTGCTTGGCAACAAACTCTAGAACTTCTTCAGCTCCAGTTACCGGGTTTAGTGTTCCAGGGGCTAGGGGAGCGCCTACCTTTTCTGCAACGTGACGAGCAGATACTTTGTCACCTAGTTGATCGATTGCCTTAGGTGATGGACCAATCCAGATAATGCCTGCATCGATTACTGCTTGAGCGAAGTTAGCGTTCTCGGCTAGGAAGCCGTAGCCAGGGTGAATGGCGTTAGCGCCTGATCTTTTGGCTATGGAAAGAATCTTCTCAATTACAAGATATGTCTCAGCGCTGGTTTGACCATTAAGGGCGTATGACTCATCAGCCATGCGGCTATGCATAGCGTCACGGTCTTGGTCGGCATAGATGGCAACCGTCTTGATACCGGCATCTTTAGCGGCTCGAATGATTCGGACAGCTATCTCACCACGGTTAGCAATGAGGACTTTGGTTATCTTGGCTGATTTTGAGGCAGTCATAAGGCTTAAGCCTACCTATTTACTGCTCCAAAGGCTCGGGTAATCCACCCCAAGCTTGATGCAAAGCTCCCTGAGGGTAGGCAAACTAAGGCCAACAACGGTATGAGAATCACCCTCAATAGCCCTAATAAAGGCCCCACCAAGCCCATCTATGGTGAATGCTCCTGCTACTTTGAGGGGTTCTCCGGTGCCCACATAGGCCAAAACTTCAGAATCTGAAAGGTTTGCGAAGTGAACTGTGGTGTTTGTAGCCTTGCCAACAGCCTCAGGATTAGGGCTTTTCTCACGGTTATCAATGAGCCAGTGGCCTGTGTACAGCCTGCCTGAACGTCCTCGCATGGCTTTCCAGCGTTCAATAGCCACCTCAGCCTCATGGGGTTTCCCTAACGATTCCCCATCTAGATCTAATGAACTATCGCAGCCAATAATCAGAGCACCTTGGGCATCTGGGTGATTTATGACGGCTTCAGCTTTAGCCCTGGCAAGAAGCAGAACCATATCTTGGGTATTTGTAATCTCGCCAGATTCGAGACCCTGCTGGGTAAGTAGTTCTTCATCAACTCCAGGGGAGATGGTTACAGGTTCTATTCCACCATCTCGAAGAAGTCGAAGGCGGGCAGGGGATGTTGAAGCTAAAACTAGTTTGGTCACGAGACCAGACTACCCAAGTGGGTGTGAAACACTTGTTTAGTGAATAAATCAACTAACTGGTTTGGCCAGATATTAGAGCTCGATATCGAGAAGGTAGCCCATGGCGGAATCTTCGTAGCCAGGCATGAGGGCAGGGTTGTTTTCGTATCCCACGTGTTGCCAGGGGAAAAGGTTAAGGCCAAAGTCTATGAAGACAAGGGCGGCTCTTTTTGCCGTGCCGAGCCAACTGAGATTCTTGTTGCCTCACCAGATCGTGTGAAGCACTTCTGGAAAAATGCTGAGCAAGCCGGTGGTGCTGAGTTCGGCCACATCAAACTCTCTCGTCAACGTGAACTGAAATCAGATGTTCTTTCTGAAGCTCTTCAGCGCTTTGCTGGAATAGAGATGAGAGTTCCAGTTATTGCCGCTCCTGGCGATGATGAAAACAATGGTCTGGGATATCGAACTCGTATTCAGCTGCATGTGAATGAAGATGGTGATGTTGGCCCATACAAGGAACGCACACACGAAGTAGTTCGAGT
>JBIJAB010000024.1:0-10317 GCA_044345975.1 Rhodoluna sp. | reverse complement strand
CATTTGACCTTTTCCCACACACCCATCACTTTGAGACGGTGGTGAGCCTGGTCCGATGAGTTCAAGCCAAGAGCAAATCACCATAGCAATCGTGGATGACCATGATTCGGTGAGGCTTGGCGTTAAAGCAGGTGCTCAAGAAGCAGGCTACGTTGTTTTAGATCACGCTGATTCAGTTGACGCATTGCTGTCTAAATTGAATGAAAAACCTAAGGTAGTTGTTTTAGATCTTTCTTTGGCTGATGGTTCAACTCCAGCAAGCAATGTGAAGAAACTTGTTGAGTATGGAACTAAGGTTCTGATTTACTCCATCGCCGATAACAAAGACAAAGTGAACGAAGCTCTTCGAGAAGGCGCTGAAGGCCTGGTTGCTAAAGGCCAGGACATGAGTTACCTTTTCGAAGCCATCAAGCTAAGTGCTAACGGCATCACCATCAACACAACTGAGACCGTTGCTGCAATCGACAACGATGTTTCCTTTCGGGCAAACCTATCTGAACGTGAGCTACAAGTTGTCAAGCTTTATGCATCTGGGATGACACTCAAGAGCGTTGCCTATGAACTGTCGTTGAGTAAATACACAGTCAAAGAACACATCGATAGGGCTAGAGATAAATACTCCAAGGTTGGTCGACCAGTAACTGGTAAGTCAGAACTTCTAATCAGGCTTATCGAAGATGGCCTTTTCGGGGAAGACCTAATTTGATGCGTTTATCAGCTACCATCGCTAGAGCCCGTGTTGACCGATTACTAGGTAGGACCCTTGCCTTAGGTGCGATAGCTCTAAGTCTTGAAAGTGGTTTGAACTTCTATAGTCAACTTGAATACTTAAACCAACCTGTTGCTTGGTTTCTAACAGCAGGGCTGTGGGGAACTTTAGTTACAGTGCTTTATACATTCTGGTTTGGTAAAGCCAACTACCTCTATCTCAGGATTCATGCTCTATACATGATCTTGCCGCTACTGACCTGGCCATTCATACTCACTTCCGAAGTTCCCCAAGACGGCTCTTTCTATCCTTGGCTTTGGTGGGGACTTGGCACAGGTTGGATTGCAGCTGCACTTAGCTTTAGTTGGAGATTTGCGCTGGCTTACTACATCATCCTGATTGGGATTATGCAGTACATTTTTTCTCAACCTATGGGTGGCTCACATACTGGGATTACTCTAATAACAGATGGCCTGTATACATTTTTGACTAACGCATCTATATCCGTTATCGCTCTAATGATTCGACATGCTGCGATTAAATCTGACGAAGCAAATGCGGAAGCGATTCAAGCTGAAGTGCTTCAGGCAGAGACGGAGGCTAAGGCTAAAGAGAAACTTCGCCTAGATGGTCTTATTCACGACACTGTGCTAACAGCATTGATAAGTGCCTTTCAGGCTAAAAATGAAGAAGAAGCTAAGGCGAGTTCCGAGCTTGCGGCAAGTGCTCTGAAGAAGCTGTCTGAAGTCCAAAACGGAACCTATGCTCAAGAGCGGGTTTACTGCAGTGAGCTATTTGATTCGATTATCTTGGCAGCCGAACGAATCGACCCTAGTCTCAAAGCTAAAAAGAACTGCATGACCAGCATCGCTGTTGACTCAGCTGCAGTGTCCGCCCTGACAGAGGCAACCATTCAAGCCATCCATAATTCGATTACCCATGCGGGGCCAAAAGCATCTAGAGAGCTGAGCCTCAAATCCAGTAAGTCGGGAATCAAAATAGTGATTCTGGATGACGGTATTGGGTTCCGAGTCAGCCAAGTTAACCGCGGCAGATTAGGCATCAAAGTATCCATCATCGGTCGAATGGAATCCGTTGGAGGATCTGCTCACGTAATGAGTGAGCCTGGCAAGGGGACAACAGTGGTTTTGGAATGGAGTAAGAAATGATCTCCATTAACAGAGCTATCGCATCGATTCTTCCTTTTATCTATGCACTGTATTTGCCGATTCAATCGATGAATGTGCCTGGCTTTACTACTCGATACTTTGAGATTGCAGCATTGATTCTTTATGTCTACTGTGCTGCCGCAACTCTGTTGTTCTTCAGGGGTTTGCAACTACCTAGTTGGCAGGCAATCTTGAATCTCATTGCAGGAGCGGCTTTGCCAACTCTTGTTATTGTTCAACGAGAACTGATTGATGATCACAGTATTGGTGCCTGGGTGGTTATGGGAACTGCTTTGATTCTGACTGGAACAGCAGTTAGGCAACAGGCTGGGTTTGCTCTCATTGGTTTGGCATTACTACTCGGAGTTCTAATTGTTGAGTATGGACAAGGAGCTGCTGCAACTGCTGGTTTGGCGGGAGCCTTAGTTTTTGTTCTTGCAGGTTTAGGAGTTTCGAGGGGTATTGCAAGGACAACTAGAGAGATGGCTAAGTTCAAAGCCAAGGAAGTGGAATCGAGATCTAAGATTGCCGAACTCGAAGCTGCATCTTTAGAAAGACAGAAGCGTTTATCTCAGGTCCTAGGAACAGCAGTTCCACTGCTATCAGTCATAAAGGATTTGAAAGCTCCGCTTGATGAAGAACTTAAGCGGTCCGCAAGAATAGTTGAAGCAACTCTAAGAGATAACTTACGTGGCAGAGATCTACTAAATCAAGCAATGACGAATGAAGTTCAACGCCTTAGAAACCTAGGTGTTGAGGTGCTAATTCTTGATGAAGGTGGAACAGAATCGCTTTCACCGCTTGAGCGAGATGAGTTACTTAACAAAGCAGTGACAGCGCTTCAGGTTGTCACTCAAGGAAGAGTGACTATCAGAAGCCCGAAGGCTGATGTTTTTAAACTGACTGTTGTTGCCACAACCCCTGGCCAAGCTGAACCAGTTCTTTCACTTCGGCTTTAAACCCCAACGGGCCTTTACTCATCTTTCGAAGAGCTAGGCCCGTCCCCTGGTAGTAAGTGCTTAGACCCCTTAGATCTACTTGCATTTACCTAATGAAAAACTATTTCCATTGCGATAAATATTGTGGAAATCGAGCTCTGTCTTAAGTCCCCACTTTGGGGGACAGGTTAAAAGTTGAAACCCCCTCCTTCGGAGGGGGTTTCGGACCGTCGTTTGCTATCCCAGCAACGCTGTTTCTAGTGTATCTAATCCAATGCTTCCTAGGTTCAAAGCCTTCATGTGGAAGTCCTTGATGTTGAAGTTAGCACCTTCACGAGCCTTGTAATCATCACGGATGTTCTCCCAGATTCTCTGGCCGATCTTGTATGAAGGAGCCTGTCCTGGCCAACCGAAGTAACGGTGAACTTCGAAGTTGATGAACTGTGGGCTCATGTTTACGTTCTGGCTCATGAAATCAAGTGCATAGTCAAAGTCCCACTTGCCAGTGCCATCTAGTTTTGGCTTACCTAGGTGAACACCAATGTCTAGAACAACACGAGCAGCACGCATGCGCTGACCATCTAGCATTCCTAGGCGGTCACCTGGATCATCTAGGAAACCTAGTTCCTGCATTAGACGCTCAGCGTATAGAGCCCAACCTTCACCGTGACCTGAAGACCATGATGCTAGTCGACGCCATGAGTTCAGTTCAGCTTTGTTGAATACCTTCTGACCGATCTGTAGGTGGTGACCTGGCACACCTTCGTGATAAACAGTTGTGGTTTCACGCCAAGTGTTGAACTCGGTTACACCTACTGGTACTGACCACCACATTCTGCCTGGTCTTGAGAAGTCATCAGTAGGAGAGGTGTAGTAAATACCACCGTGCTGGGTAGGAGCAATCATGCACTCAAGCTTCTTTAGTGGTTCTGCAATGTCAAAGTGTGTACCACTTAGTTTTGCGATTGCAGCATCACTTAGCTTTTGCATCCAGCGCTGAAGTTCTTCGGTGCCGTGAAGTTTTCTTGAAGGATCGTTGTCTAGAACTTCGATTGCTTCTTTTACGGTTGCACCAGGCTTGATTTCGTTGGCAACTGCGTTCTGTTCTGCAATTACACGAGCTAGTTCTTCTTTACCCCACTCGTAGGTCTCATCAAGATCTACTCGCTTACCTAGGAATCTCGCACTTAGCAACTGGTAACGCTCACGACCAATAGCATCTTCTGAGTTACCTGCAGGTAGTAGTTCATTCTTGAAGAAGTCAACTAGCTTTGCGTAGCCTGCTGTTGCTACTTCAGCAGAAGATTCAAGCTCTGCTTTTAGTGATGCTGGCAGATCGCCGTTTTCAGGCTTAGCGTTCTTAGCAAACTTTCTGAAGAAACCATCGGTTGCAAGAATCTGCTCAGCCTGAGTGATAGCCAAAACAATCTGGCGAGTAGCAGGGGTGTCTTTAGCTTCAATACCCTTGCGAAGAGTTTGGATGTAACCCTCAACGGCTCCATCAACAGCCTGCATACGCTTAGAGATGTTTGACCAGTTCTCTTCTGTTGCAGTTGGAGAGAGATCAAAGATGTCTCTGATGCCCTGAGCGTTAGACGCGATTGGGTTTAGGTCACGATTACCCATTCCTGAATCGTAGATCTCTCCGCTTAGTTTCAGAGTTGAAGTCATTGCCAGCTTGGTAACTCTGTCCACTTCATCGCGAACTTCAGTTGCCTCAACTTTGGCAAGCATTTCTTTTTCAAGTTTGTTGTGATGTGCTGCTGCTTCTGGGCTGGTGTCCTCAAGTCTGTCTTCGCCAACTTTGAAACCTGCGTAAGTGGCAAATTCAGGACTTAGATCAACGAGGGTTTTTACCCAGTCTTCAGCTAACAGATCTAGCTTTGATGGTTCACGGGTCATTTTGGTACCTTTCGGGTAGGCGAAATTACTTACGATAAATCTAGTCCTGTTTTTAGGGAGATTTAGTCCAAGCCAGGGCGGTACTGGGCACGCCACTGGCCTGAGCCTGGCAGAAGGTCATGCCTGAACATACCGGTGTTTCTGTTCCAGGTAGAAGCAGGCTTTTTAGCCAGTTTCTTACCTTCAGTAACCTGCTCGGCATGAGCTGCCTCCAAGATAGCCACAACGGCAGCCAACTCTTCAGGGCTTGGGTTACCGGCTACTACCTTGATGGTTTCGCCAATAGGTTCAGAGTTCATCACAGTGGAATGTTTCCATGCTTCTTTGGAGGAGTGGTAGCACGCTTAGTCTTTAGAGCAGCTAGGGCCTTGATGACGCTGACCCGAGTGGCAGCAGGTTCAATGATGCCATCTAGCTCACCACGTTCAGCTGCAAGGTATGGGCTAGCCACGTTATAGGTGTATTCAGCTGCTAGTTGAGCTCTGAGCTTGTCAACATCTTCACCAGCTTCTTCAGCTGCTTTGATCTTGTCGCGGAACAAGATGTTTACAGCACCTTGTCCACCCATAACTGCAATCTCAGCTGTTGGCCAAGCAAGGTTGATATCTGCACCAAGTTGCTTAGAGCCCATGACGATGTATGCACCTCCATAAGCTTTACGGGTGATGACAGTAACTAGAGGAACAGTTGCCTCCGCATACGCGTAAAGTAACTTAGCTCCACGTCTAATAACTCCAGCCCATTCTTGAGTTGCTCCTGGAAGATATCCTGGAACGTCAACAAGGGTTAGCACAGGAATAGAGAAAGCATCTGCGAATCGTACAAATCTTGCAGCCTTCTCAGCAGCATCAATGTTTAGAGTTCCTGCAAGTGCACTTGGCTGATTAGCGACAATAGCAATTGACTGACCTGCTACTCGAGCAAAACCAATGATGATGTTAGGTGCGAATAGTGGTTGAACTTCTAAGAACTGACTGTCATCAACAATTGATTCGATGACCTTAATCATTGAGTAAGGCTGGCTAGGTGAATCAGGAATGATTGTGTTTAGTTCAAGGTCGGCATCGGTGATCTCTAGGGCATCTTCGCTTTCGTAGTGAACTGTTTCACTTAGGTTGTTTTCCGGCAAGAAGCTTAGAAGTGTTCTTGCATAATCTAAAGCGTCATCTTCATCGCTTGCTAGGTAGTGAGCAACACCAGAAGTCTTGTTGTGAGCGAGAGCTCCACCAAGTTCTTCCATCTCAACAAGTTCACCGGTGACTGTCTTGATTACATCAGGGCCAGTTACGAACATGTTAGAAGTCTTATCAACCATGATGACAAAGTCAGTAAGAGCTGGACCATAAACAGCTCCACCAGCAGCTGGGCCCATGATGATAGAAATCTGTGGAATAACTCCTGATGCCATAGTGTGACGCTTGAAGATTTCACCATACTTACCCAAAGCGATCACACCCTCTTGAATACGGGCACCACCTGAGTCAAGGATTCCGATAAGTGGAACTCCGGTAGCAATAGCTAGGTCCATAATCTTGATGATCTTGTTTCCAGCTGCTTCACCAAGAGATCCACCAAAGATAGTGAAGTCTTGAGAGAACAGAGCAACCTGACGGCCACCAATAGTTCCAATACCGGTAACTACTGAGTCACCGTAAGGACGGTTTTTGTCCATTCCGAAAGCAGTTGAACGGTGTCTAACAAACTCATCCATCTCAACAAATGAACCTGGGTCTAGTAATAGCTCGATACGCTCACGAGCGGTTTTCTTACCTTTAGCGTGCTGCTTAGCAATAGCAGCCTCACCGCTTGCATACACGGCTTCGTGGTAGCGGTTACGTAGGTCTTCGATCTTGCCTGCTGTAGTTGAAAGGTCAGGCGTGTTCTTCTCGGTCAAAGTTTTTCTCCAATTGAGGTTATGCAGAGGTTCTCTTGGCTCAACTGCAACTCTATCCAAGAGGTGTCGGTTGGAGGGCGTAACCTTATGGCTATGGACCTAAAACTGAGTAGCGAATTTGCCTCCAGAATTGAGTATTTGCCTGAAACAGGCTCCACAAACACTGATTTATTAGCGTTTGCAGTAAGTAAACCTGAGCTATGGACTGATTTTTCAGTCTTGCTTACAGATAACCAAAATGCTGGAAGAGGCCGCCTAGATCGGGCTTGGGTCACTCAGCCAGGAGCCGGTTTAGCAGTCTCGGTATTGCTGCGACCAAGAACGTTTAACATTGAGTCTTTTGGCTGGCTTCCACTGCTTGCAGGTCTTGCAATGAAGAACGCGGTTTCATCTTTGATTGAAGATCAAGAAGTGAGTTTGAAGTGGCCGAACGATGTTCTGGTAAATGGAGAGAAGATCTCAGGTCTTCTAGCTGAGGTGCTGCCTAATGGTCAAGGTGTTGTTATTGGAGCAGGGCTGAACCTCAAACAGACAAAAGAAGAACTCCCTATCGAGAATGCAACATCTCTAAAGTTGCATGGAGTTGCTAACTTTGAACTTGATGATGTTTTGGTTAGATACCTAGCATCATTCAGAACACTTTATGAAGAATTTTCAGATGCTTCGGGTGATGCTGAGAGCTCAGGCCTTCGCCTTTCGGTGCAGGAAGCTTCCTCAACTATTGGGTCTACCGTGAAAGTGCTATTACCAGATGGCTCTGATTTCTCAGGTAAGGCAGTTGGGCTTGACGGCACTGGAAGGCTTTTGGTAGCCATGTCAGATCCACTTGAGATTCGTGCCGTTGCAGCGGGGGACATTCAACACTTGCGACAATAGTCCTTGTGTCCACATCTCAACCATTTGAAGAACAGAGCTTTGTCATACTCAGAAGGCATGGCTCGGCCCTAATCTATCCAGTTGTCTTTCTGCTTGTTGATGCTGGTCTTTACTTCTTTATTGAATGGCGACTTAGTGAAACGTGGCAAAGACAAGCGCTTCTAGGAGCTGTTTTAGTTGTTGGTCTGTTGCTCTGGTTTATTCCATCTCTCAGATTCTTTACCAATAGGTATGAACTAACTAGCACCAGGGCAGTGGTTCACTCCGGACTGTTTGGCACAAAGACTGAAGAAGTTCCTTGGGGTGAAGTTACTGGTGTGAGCATTTCCCGAGGTGTTAGTGCTTGGCTTCAAGGGGCGGGGGATGTTCGTTTGCACCGTGAGTTTGGTCAAGACATTGTTTTGAAGCGAGTGCCAAAGGCAAAGAAGCTCTCTCGTGAAATTGAACAGTTCTTAGGAAAGAGATCTAAGTCTTCGGGAATGAGAAGATAAAGCGTGACTAAAACTGTTGGAGTTATCGGTGGTGGGCAGTTAGCCCGAATGATGATTGCTCCTGCCAGAGCACTCGGCCTAGACATCAAAGTTCTAGCCGAATCAGAAGGTAGCCCCGCTCAAGAAGCGGCAACACAAGTTGGCGATTACAAAGACCTAGATATTGTCATGCAGTTTGCCCAAACTGTTGATGTGATTACTTTTGATCACGAGCACGTGCCACTTCACATTCTTGAACATTTGGAAGCTGAAAGCTTTGTAGTTGAGCCTTCATCGAAAGCACTTCGTTTTGCTCAAAACAAACTGGATATGAGAGAAAAACTAACTCGGCTTGGTGTTGCTAGTCCCGACTGGGCTAAGGTCTCAACTGCAACAGAGTTAGACGATTTCATACAGGGCCACGGTGGAGTTGCAATTCTGAAAACACCAACAGGTGGTTATGACGGCAAAGGTGTCAAGGTAGTTAGATCAAGTGCGGATGCAAGCGAGTGGCTAGACGGTAAGCCTTTGCTGGTTGAAGAAAAAGTTGAATTCACTAGAGAGCTTGCTCAGCTGTCAGCTAGAAACAGATCAGGGGAATGGTCTAGTTGGGACTTAGTTGAAACTATTCAAAAAGATGGTGTGTGTGCCGAGGTGAACTCTCCAGCACCTAATGCCAACTTCGCTCTTGCTTCTCAAATTGCTAAGACCATCGCTGAAGGTCTTGATGTCACAGGTGTTCTAGCAGTTGAGCTCTTTGAAACAGCTGATGGCAGGTTACTGGTTAATGAATTGGCCATGCGCCCACACAACTCAGGGCATTTCAGTATTGAAGGATCTGTTACTAGCCAGTTTGAACAACACATTAGAGCAGTTTCAGGAATGCCTCTGGGAGATACTGCCCCTACAAAGAGTTACTCAGTGATGCTGAATCTTCTAGGTTCAAACGATACGAATGACTTTGGCTTGCTCGATAGAGAGCTTGATGGAGCCAGTGTCCATGTTTATGGCAAGGCTCCTAGGGTTGGCAGGAAGATGGGCCACATCACCGCTATATCAAATGAATCTCTCGCTGATGCCAGGCAAAAAGCGACCAGAGTCTTCAAAGGGCTGCAAGCCTAACCAGTTTTTAGTAGATGCGAATCTAAAATCAAAGGGAAGAAGTTATCTGCCCTTAGGGCATCTGTTTAGGAGAACCCCATGACTCAAGCACTCGTTGGTGTTGTAATGGGCTCTGACAGCGACTGGGCAGTGATGAGTGATGCAGCTCAAGCTCTCAAAGAATTTGGTATTGAGTATGAGGTTGAAGTTCTCTCTGCTCACAGAACCCCTGATCTCATGATGGAGTGGGGTAAGGCAGCTGCTGGTCGTGGAATTAAAGTCATCATTGCTGGAGCAGGAGGGGCAGCTCACTTACCAGGCATGATTGCTTCTGTCACAACACTTCCTGTTGTTGGGGTTCCAGTAAAGCTAAAGAACTTAGATGGCATGGATTCACTTCTTTCTATTGTCCAAATGCCAGCGGGTATCCCAGTGGCAACTGTATCTATTGACGGTGCTCGAAATGCTGGCATCTTAGCTGCTCGCATCATTGGTTCTTTTGACCCTAAGGTTGCCAAGGCACTTGAAGCGTTTAGTGTTGATCTAGCGGAGCAGGTTGCAACAAAGAACAAGAACCTCAAATCCAAGTTATGAGTCCAAGAAATAATTCTCGCGAACTGAATACTCCGTTTCGCAATGTTGATAGAGCTGACTCGAGGCAACTAGTCAAACGAGCTGGCTGGATTATTGCACTGAACCTGTTTGTCCCAGGATCTGTTCAAGTTGTTGCAGGTAATAAAAAACTTGGCCGAATCGGAATACTTTTTACCTTGGCCTTCTGGTCATTTCTAGCTATATCTCTTCTATTCGGACTTATTTCTAAAGTTGCGCTTTTCACACTTATTTCAGCTCCAGTGGTGGCAACACCAATCGGTATTGGTTTTGTGATTTATGCAGCATTGATTGTTGTGACAACCCTTGATGCCTTGAGGTTGATGTATGCACACAGAATCACAACAAGATTTAAAGCAGTTCTTGTAGTTCTTGTTTTGGTTACTGGAACATTCAATGGTTATGTCGCTGGAACTATTGGATCAACAGCACTTGCTGCATCTAATTTCACTTCCACTACTTTCAAGAACACTGAAGCATTTCAACCTAGCAAGGGTAGATACAACATTCTTATTCTTGGTGGGGACTCAGGGGCTAACCGCTTAGGTCTTCGACCTGACAGTATCTCTATTCTTAGTGTGAGTGCTGATACTGGTGTTGCAGTGAACATTGGGTTGCCTAGAAACCTAACCAACATTCGCTTCAA
>JBIJAB010000115.1:0-3562 GCA_044345975.1 Rhodoluna sp. | reverse complement strand
CTGATGGAACTATTGTTTTGACCTTGAAAGCAGATACGGTCTTTGGAAATGCTATTGGTCCAGTGAGAACAGTATCAACGACGCCGATTATCTTGGACAGAACAGTTCCTGAAATCAATACGCTAATGAAACAACCAAGCACTAACGACTTGATTGTCTATAAAGCCGTCTTTACTGAACCAGTAACTGGACTAGTTGCAGATAGCACTGACTGGTTAGTCAAGGGAACCGGTTGTGTTATTCAGTTCATGACTGGATCAGGTACTGATTACACAATCACTATCGCTAACTGTGTTGATGGCAACCTAGCTGGTCTTGTGCTTAATCCACTCGCAGTAGTTGATGCTGCAGGAAACATTGGGCCTAGCCTGGCTAATCAAACCCCAGTTACCAAAATAGATACCACTGCTCCGATTATGCGAGTTACTGATGTGACAGCTCCTGGTGTTGGTGGTTTACCAATCTGGGTATTCGATAGCGAAGAGCCAACAACAGGTATGGCTGCGAATAAGTTCACCTTCTCAGGTACTGCTTCCTCCTGTGTAATGAATTACACAGTGCTTAGGCCCGGTCTTGGTTGGCAGGTGGCTTTGACGGGCTGTGGCATTGGTTCCACTCAGGTAACCCTTTCTGCTAATGCGGTTACTGATACAGCAGGTAACACAGGCCCAACTGCAGCTCTTGCCTCTAATGTGATCAACATCACACCCGATGAGATTGTCAATCAAAACCTCAATGCATCAGGGCAACCAACTGGCGCGGTGATCAAAAAGCCTGTGGTCAGAAAACCACAGAAAACCCTTGATACAGAAAAGCTCTTGGCAGATAAGAACTCAAAAGGTCTTAACACTCCAAGCGGAGGAGTTGCTGGAGAGGGAAAGCCTGTGACCAAGGAGCTCAAAGAAGAGGCAGCTAAGAAGTTCTTGCTCACAGAAACACAAGCTCAGCCGATGTTTCTGGTGATTGGACTTCTCACCTTTGCTATTGCCTTGAGTGCATTTGCTGCAGGTAACTCTATGCGCAGTAGGAGAAGAAGGCACTAGAGGTAAATCAAAACCCTCGTCTTAGTGGAAGATGATGGTGCGCTCGTTATCGAGTAATACTCGGTGCTCAGCAAACCATCTAACCGCTTGGGCGAGGGTTTTTGACTCTACGTCTTGACCCATAGCAACAAGGTCTTGCTTTGACTTACCGTGATCAACACGAATAACGTTCTGTTCGATGATTGGACCTTCATCAAGATCAGCTGTCACAAAGTGAGCGGTTGCTCCGATTAGTTTGACCCCACGGTTGTGTGCTTGGGCGTAAGGGTTAGCACCCTTGAAGCCAGGTAAGAAGGAGTGGTGAATGTTTATGATCTTGCCCTCGAATTCGCGACAGAACTCAGGGCTGAGTATCTGCATGAATCTTGCAAGAACGATGACTTCGATGTCATTTTTCAAAATGTATTCACGAAGCATCTTTTCGAAAGCCTGCTTAGTTGATGCATCCGAGATGTTGTGTGACTCAAAGTGAATGCCATAGAAGCCAGCTAGTTCAGCTAGGTCTGGGTGGTTACCAAAGACAGCTGGAACTTCAATTGGGATTTGACCTGATCTCTGGTTGAACAGAAGGTCGTTTAGGCAGTGAGCGCTCTTGCTGACTAGGACTAGAGCTTTGATTTTGCGGCCAACGGCATCGATATGGAAGGTTGCTCCATACTTGGCCGCTACGTCTGCAATCTTCTCTGAGAACTCTTCTTTGGATGCTTTGACCTCAACTTGGAGGCGCATAAAGAACTTGCCTGATTCGGTGCTGGTGAACTGCTGGCTCTCGGTGATGTTTCCCTGAGCTTGGACAATAGCGCCTGAAATGGAGTGGACGATACCTGGCTGATCGGTGCAGACAAAGGTTAGGACCCAGTGATTGGTAGGCGTATTCATAGGGTCAAGTTTAGGCTTCGCTAGTCGTCTTGGCCGCGCTGGAGGTCTCTTAGGCGGCGTTGATAGCTAACACCACGCCAAATGACCGCGCCACCAAGGATTATGCCCGCAGTAATCATGCTGATACCGATGATTGTTCCGACTGGCACGTTATTTCCCTTGTTTTATGTTCGCTTTACCTCCGTCAAGAATACCTAATATTCGGTAATGCGATTATGTATCTTGTTCTCGTGTCGCAAATGGTCCGTTTAAGCCATGTTTTGGCTTTGTAATACAATGGGCATATCGCAACTGGCGTTAAAGATGGATTTCCATCAGGGAGCGAAGGCATTTTGGTCGTACGCCTGGGCCAAACCAGCACAAGCCGTTAAGGAGTTCCCAATGTCCCAATTACCAGAAGGTTTCAACTCGCCGCTTTCAGCTACAGATCCCGAGATTGCTGCTGTTCTGCAAGCCGAGTTAGATCGTCAACGCAACTTCCTAGAAATGATTGCCAGCGAAAACTTTGTCTCCAGAGCAGTTCTAGAAACTCAAGGTTCAGTACTCACAAATAAGTATGCAGAAGGCTACCCAGGCAAACGTTACTACGGTGGCTGTGAAGCAGTAGACGTTGCTGAGAATCTTGCTCGCGATAGAGCGAAGGAACTATTTGGTGCTGAGCACGCTAACGTGCAGCCACACTCAGGTGCAACAGCTAACGCTGCAGTGCTTCAAGCTTTCTGTAAGCCAGGAGATCGCATCCTAGGTCTAGAACTTGCTCACGGTGGACATCTAACCCACGGCATGAAGTTGAACTTCTCAGGTAAGACCTATGAAGCTCACGCTTATGAACTAAACGCAGATACTTTCTTGATGGACATGGATATTGTTCGTAAGCGTGCTCACGAGGTAATGCCCAAGGTAATCATTGCTGGATGGTCAGCATACTCTCGTCACATTGACTTTGCTGAGTTTAGAAAGATTGCTGATGAAGTTGGTGCAATCCTTTGGGTTGACATGGCACACATTGCAGGTCTAGTTGCAGCTGGTGTTCACCCAAACCCAGTGCCTTATGCAGATGTTGTTTCAACAACTGTGCACAAGACTCTGGGTGGACCAAGATCAGGTTTGATTCTTTGTAAAGAAGAGTATGCCAAGAAGATTGACTCCGCCGTATTCCCAGGTCAGCAGGGTGGACCGCTAATGCACGTTATCGCAGCTAAAGCAGTTGCTTTCAAAGCGGCTATGAGCGAAGAGTTCAAGGAAAGACAGCGCAGAACAATCCGAGGTGCTCAGATTATTGCAGAGCGATTGATGCAATCTGATGTTAGAGCTAACGGTGTTGATGTTCTAACCGGTGGAACTGATGTTCACCTAGTTCTAGTTGATCTTCGTAACTCTCCAATTGATGGTAAGACTTGTGAAGATTTACTGCACGATGTTGGTATCACCGTGAACAGAAACTCAGTTCCTAATGACCCAAGACCACCACTAACAACATCTGGTGTTCGTATTGGAACTCCTGCTCTGGCAACCCGTGGTTTTGGAGATGTCGAGTTCACAGAGGTAGCGGACATCATCGCTCACGTTGTGATGCCAAACCCTGACATTGATGCACTTGCTGATCGTGTTAGAGCATTGACTAGTGCATTCCCTCTTTA
>JBIJAB010000114.1:0-3564 GCA_044345975.1 Rhodoluna sp. | reverse complement strand
ATTCTGTTTTTGTCCCAAACGCCAACGAGTATTCAACTCTCTGGGGGCTCTCTGCCGAAAGGTTCAGTTCTCTGAGTTCAAAGACTCTCATCATGCATCCAGGTCCTATGAATAGAGGGCTAGAGATTTCGTCTGAAGCAGCTGATTCCAAACAGTCTGCAATCGTAGATCAGGTCAGAAACGGTGTAGCCGTGCGTATGGCAGTTCTTTTCAAACTATTAGCACAAGAATCGAGTTCAAAATGATTAGCAAGGAAACACTGTTCACTAATGTTTCTCTCACCGATGGTTCGGTGGTCAACGTCCTTGTAGCAGGTGAATCAATCACCTACGTAGGCACCGACACGCATTCGGCAGCAGAAGTCATTGATTGCACTGGACTGATTGCCATGGGCGGCTTCGTAGACCTTCATACACACCTAAGGGAACCTGGCTTTGAACAGAGTGAAACAATCTTGACTGGTTCTAGGGCCGCAGCCATGGGTGGATTCACCTGTGTTCATCCGATGGCTAACACCAATCCAGTTGCAGATAACAGCGCAGTAGTTGAACAAGTATTTGCTTTAGGGCAAGCAGCTGGTTACGTTCAGGTTCAACCTATCGGTGCCGTAACTGCAAACTTAGAAGGCAAGAACTTAGCAGACATGGGCAAGATGAACGCTTCTGCCGCGAAAGTCACTGTATTTAGTGATGATGGCAAATGCGTAAGTGATTCACTGGTTATGCGTAGGGCACTTGAATACGTTAAAGCTTTTGGTGGAGTCATTGCCCAGCACGCCCAGGATCCTCAACTTACCGTGAACGCTCAAATGAACGAGTCTGCTCTGTCTCTCAAACTCGGACTAACTGGTTGGCCTTCAGTTGCTGAAGAAGCAATCATCGCTAGAGATGTGCTATTGACACTAGAGGTCGGTTCGCGACTTCACATTTGCCACGTATCAACGAAGGGTTCAGTAGATGTCATACGTTGGGCAAAGAGTAAAGGTATCAACGTCACAGCAGAAGTTACTCCACATCACTTGATACTCACCGAAGATCTAGTGGCAGACTACAACCCAGTTTTCAAGGTAAATCCTCCTTTGAGGAGTAGCGCAGACGTTCAAGCTCTCAGGGAAGCCGTAGCCGATGGGACCATCGACATCATCGCCACTGATCACGCCCCACACACAGCAGATAGCAAGGATTGCGAGTGGGGAGAGGCAGCGTTTGGAATGGTGGGACTTGAAACTGCGGCTGCCATTGCAAAGACAACTTTGATTGACACTGGACTTATTGACTGGGACAGATTTGAAGAACTTCTATCCGTGAACCCTGCAAAGATTTCAGGGCTCTCAAATCAAGGACAGCGAATAAGAGTTGGGTCACCAGCAAACATCACAATCTTCAACCCAGAGACGTCAGTCAAGGTTGGCACAGTTTCTCAGAGTAAGAGTTCCAACAACCCATACTTGGGAATGACACTTAGCGGTTCAGTTGTTCACACCATGTTCAACGGAGTTTTGACTGTAAAGAACGCAATGATTCAAGAGATTGGAACAGAAAATGCCCATTAGAACTAAGTCCGCTTTATTGGTTCTCGAAGATGGCAAAGTCTTCAAAGGTTCTCCATTCGGTAAAGTTGGATGCTCTCTAGGCGAGATAGTTTTCGCAACGGGAATGTCTGGGTATCAAGAAACCCTGACTGACCCTTCTTATGCGGGTCAAATCGTCGTACAAACAGCCCCTCACATTGGTAACACTGGAATGAACGACCGTGACGAAGAGTCAGACAGGATTTGGGTATCAGGTTATGTTGTTCGCGATGCCAGTCGAATTGTTTCTAATTTCAGATCAGAGAGAACTCTTGAAGCGGACTTGCTTCGAGATGAAGTTGTCGGCATTTCCGATCTGGACACAAGAGCTCTTACGCTTCACCTGCGGGAGATAGGTGTTATGAGAGCAGGAATCTTCTCAGGCATTGAAGCTGAGCAACCAGTAGATGATCTCGTTTCTATCGTTCGCTCAGCTGCAAAAATGCAAGGACAATCTCTTTCATCTGTGGTCTCCACAAAAGAGAAATATGAAGTTACTCACAAAGGTGAATACGCCGGCAAAGTTGCAATCCTTGATTTAGGCATTAAGCGTTCAACTATTGAGAACATGATTGAACGTGGACTAGATGTAGAGGTTTACCCTGCAGAGTCATCTGCTGACGTATTGTTAGCTTCTAATCCAGACGCTGTTTTCTATAGCAACGGACCAGGAGATCCTGAGACTGCTACCGATCAAGTCAAGGTTCTGCAAGAGATACTTAGCAAGAGAATTCCTTTCTTCGGTATTTGTTTTGGCAATCAGTTACTAGGAAGAGCTCTTGGGTTCCAAACATACAAACTCGCCTTTGGTCACAGAGGTATTAACCAACCTGTATTGGATAGACGAACTGGTCGCGTTGAGGTAACTGCTCACAACCACGGCTTTGCTGTGCGGGTAGATGGAGGAGAGCAAGTTGATTCCCCAGCTGGTTTTGGGCAAGTTCGAGTCAGCCACATTTGTCTAAACGACAACGTCGTTGAGGGGCTTGAGTGTTTAGACATCCCTGCTTTTTCAGTTCAGTATCACCCCGAAGCTGCGGCTGGTCCACACGATGCAAACTATTTATTCGACCGCCTCATTGAAATGATTCAGTCAAACAAAGCAAAGAAGGCCAACTAATGCCACGCAGAGAAGACATCAAAAGTGTTCTAGTTATTGGATCAGGTCCAATTGTCATCGGTCAGGCATGTGAGTTTGATTATTCAGGAACTCAAGCTTGCCGAGTTCTAAGAGCTGAGGGCATTCGTGTGATCTTGGTAAACAGCAATCCTGCAACCATCATGACTGATCCAGATTTTGCAGACGCAACCTACATTGAACCTATAACCCCTCAAGTGATCGAAGCCATCATAGCCAAGGAGAAACCAGACGCAATCCTGCCAACACTAGGTGGACAGACTGCACTAAACGCAGCGATGTCCCTACATGAACTTGGGATTCTGGACAAATACAACGTTGAACTTATTGGTGCCAAAGTCTCAGCCATCAAGGCTGGGGAAGACCGCCAGTCCTTCAAGCAATTAGTTCTGGATGCTGGAGCAGATGTTGCCAGGTCCTACATTGCTCACACCATGGAAGACGTCTTGGAGGGAGCCGCGAAACTAGGTTACCCAGTTGTAGTTCGCCCTTCATTTACTATGGGCGGTCTTGGGTCAGGATTCGCCTACGACGAAACTGATTTACGAAGAATTGCTGGCGCTGGTTTGCAGGCAAGCCCAACAACTGAAGTTCTGCTCGAAGAGTCAATCATGGGTTGGAAAGAGTATGAACTAGAACTAATGCGCGACACTGCAGATAACACTGTTGTTGTTTGTTCAATTGAAAACGTAGATCCAGTTGGCGTTCACACGGGTGATTCAATAACTGTCGCTCCAGCTCTTACACTCACCGACCGTGAGTACCAACACATGAGAGACATTTCAATAGACATCATTAGAGCAGTTGGTGTTGATACTGGCGGATGTAACATTCAGTTCGCCGTTGAACCGAGTAC
>JBIJAB010000113.1:0-3566 GCA_044345975.1 Rhodoluna sp. | reverse complement strand
TCTTACGAAGTAACTCGCCCCACTCATCAAACAACTCTGTTGGGAATGGTCCTGCACCAACACGAGTTGTGTAAGCCTTAACAATTCCAATCACGTTTTGAAATAGTCCAGGGCCAATGCCTGAACCAGTTGCAGCTCCACCAGCAGTTGCGTTTGAAGATGTAACAAACGGGTATGTTCCATGATCAACATCGAGCATGGTTGCCTGTCCACCTTCAAACAGCACGTTCTTGCCGGCTTCTATTGCTTGGTGAAGTTCAAGTGCTGTGTCTGCAACCATTGGGCGAAGACGTTCAGTGTAAGAAAGCAGCTCTGCTACAACTTCTTCAACTCGGATGGCTGCACGGTTATAAACCTTAGATAGCAACTGGTTCTTTTGAACCAAAGCAGCTTCCACTTTTTGGCGAAGAATTGATTCGTCGAACAAGTCTTGAATACGAATGCCAACGCGATTGATCTTGTCTGCATACGTTGGACCAATACCGCGACCAGTTGTGCCAATGGCTCTCTTGCCTAAGAAGCGTTCTGTCGTCTTATCAAGAGATACGTGATAAGGCGTAATGACATGTGCGTTAGCGGAAACACGCAGGCGGCTGGTGTCAATTCCTCGAGCGTTCAAGGCATCCAACTCTTCAAACAATACGTGCAGATCAATGACAACACCGTTAGAAATGACTGGAATAACTCCTGGCGTTAATATTCCAGACGGCAGCAGATGCAAGGCATACTTTTCATTACCAATGACAACGGTGTGACCTGCGTTGTTACCGCCATTGAACTTCACAACATATTGAATGTGTTCAGCCAACAGGTCGGTAGCTTTACCCTTGCCCTCATCGCCCCACTGAGCGCCCACAATCACAAAAGCAGGCATGGCAATCTCATTTCTTTAGACGCGAATTTACGTTCCTATTTTACTTTATTGAGACTGTCTGTCGCTCCGAGAGGGCTATTACTACTTGAAAGATTACTTAGCCTTCTTGGTGGATTTAGGTTTTGAGTCTTCCGTTTTCCATCTCGATGGAGCTGGCCCAATGATTTTGTGGGTTTGATCAATAATGTATGAGGTTGCCCGACCACTGTTGACAGCATTCTTGACTTGCTCTTTAGCTGCAGGGAGAGCGTGCTCCTTAACTAGTTTCACGGCTTTCTTGGCTGCTTTTGCCTTAGCGGTGGCCTTGGCCCCCTTGATTGCTTGGCTACTCATCTTGGCCTTCTTAGCGCCATTTAGTACAGCCCCGCCCGCCTTGGCTGCTCTAGCCTCCTTGAGATAGGGAAGAACGAATGCGACAAACTTAGCTATGTACCGGATGCCTTTAACTACTCGACTATCCAAAATTAGAAGAAGGCTAAACAGGGCCTTTGTAGTGTCAGCACTCTTTGGATCCATTTGACGCAGTTCCATGGAGGTAATGAAATACATGGATGCTGCTCCTGTGAACGCCACAGAAAGAGTTCCCTTTTTTGCTTCGACTCTGCTCAGCTCGGCATCTAGAACTTCCTGTGCTTCTCGGGGTGTGATTCCAGGAAACTCGCTCTTAATCTCAAGAACTTTCTCTACGGCATATGGCCTCTTTGAAAGATATGCTCGATGAAGCCCCTCCTTGCCTTTGCTGTTCAAATCTTGCCAAACTTGAGCGACGCCTTGACCAGCTTTGTTTGCTAAATCACCCGCTTGCTTAGCCTTTCTGGCTATGAGCTTTTGCTTCTTTTCGACCATCGGTACCTCCAAAACGTCCCCCTTTGGGACCACCAATAGACTACCGACTTTTGTTGAAAAGGGCTTGCAAAGCAATGCAATAGAGAAGCTGCTGGTTAGTTTATTTCGTCTAAAATTTCTTGCTCAGTAGTTGCTTCAAGGCAGTCCTCGAAACTAATTGATTGGCTTCCAGAACCATTGCACCAAACGCATTCTGAATCTTCATCATCCAAGTCCTGGCAATCTTCACAGTCAAACCATACGGAAGTCACTATGTAATCTGGAGTTGAATCGTCCCAAGGATTATTGGCTTTGAAGTAACCATCTTCCCCGTCTTCGTCCCAATAACCTTTAGTCAGAAAAATTTCCATGTTAGGCCATCTCTGACTCCAAACAAGATTTGGATTTAGCGATCTGGCCTCTTCAGGGGTGACTTCTACAATTCCACCTGTAAGCTCTAAAAATTCCTTGTACCTATTTAACATGTCTAAGTATTCAGTCATTTTTCCTTCCGAATTCTTATCTCTCTATCTTTATCGTTTACTTTACCTGCCCGACAGTTGAATCCGCATCTTCTCTATACCTTGATTTAGCAAGATCCATTAGCGGACAATCTATAAATCCCTAGGACTTAAACACATGCTGCTGAACCCATGCGTGCATCGTTATAGCTGCAGCAGCTGAGGCATTGATAGATCTGGTGGAACCGAACTGGGTTATCTCCAGAACCACATCGCTGGCTGCTATGGCTTGTTCGCTTAATCCTGGACCCTCTTGGCCGAACAGGAATACGCAGGACTCAGGTAGTTTATGTGTTTCTATCTTCTGGCAGCCAGGAACGTTGTCTATAGCAATGATGGGAAGATTCTCTTGCTTCGCCCAAGCTAGAAACTCTTCAACTGTTTCATGGTGCCTGATGTGTTGGTAACGGTCAGTGACCATTGCTCCACGTCTATTCCAGCGCTTATTTCCGATGATGTGGACCTCTTGGGCGAGAAAGGCGTTGGCATTACGGACTATTGAGCCAATATTCAGATCATGTTGCCAGTTCTCAATGGCTACATGGAAGCTGTGTCTTCTAAGGTCAAGGTCAGCCACAATGGCTTCCATCTTCCAATACCTGTACTTATCCACCACATTGCGGGTATCTCCGTTAGCAAGGAGTTCAGCGTCATAGATGGACTCTGGGTGGTCATAGCCCTCTGGCAGGTCTCCTAGCCAAGGGCCAACACCCCAAGTAGTGAGCTCATGACTTGGGTTGTTTGCTTTTTCTTTATCTGACATCCACTCAAGCCTAACTTTGCTAAAGGTAAAGTAGAACCATGGGTGAACGTAGAAAAATAGAGTGTTGGCTTACAGACATGGATGGCGTGCTTGTGCACGAAGGCCATGCCTTACCGGGAGCTGCTGAAGTAATCAAGAAGTGGAGAGACGAGGGGCTCAGATTCCTAGTTCTCACAAACAACTCGATGTATACGCCGAGAGATCTGGCTGCAAGACTGAAGGCTACAGGCTTAGACATTCCATCCGAAGCCATCTGGACTAGTGCTCTGGCAACCGCTGACTTCATTGCTTCTCAGAAGCCAAAGGGCTCTGCATATGTTTTAGGTGAAGCAGGTCTGACTACTGCAATGCACGAAATCGGCTACGTCATGACTGATGTCAACCCTGACTATGTGGTTCTAGGAGAGTCTAGAAACTTCAACTTTGATTCTCTAACTAAGGCAATCAGACTTATCAATAACGGTGCAAGATTCATTGCCACCAACCCAGATGCAACTGGCCCTAGTGCTGACGGTGTTCTTCCAGCTACAGGTTCTGTTGCGGCTCTAATCACAAAGGCCACTGGACGTGAGCCTTACATCGT
>JBIJAB010000015.1:0-13062 GCA_044345975.1 Rhodoluna sp. | reverse complement strand
TGCCCTCATCGAGAGTTTCAAGAAGAGATGTCAGACCACCAGCAAACTCTTGTTCAGCACGAACAAGGTTAGATGCTCCCGCAAACGCAACTTTGTCCTGCTTATTAGCTTTGATAAGAACAAGCAGCCCTTCAACCAAGTCTTTAATGTTAGCCAGAGACTCTGGTGAAGACTTTGAAACTAAGTCATTTAATTTCTCAGGTAAAGATTCAATTGAAGCACCCTGGCAAACCTTACTGAATGACTTCTTGAGATCAGACAACTGGTTCTCTGTTATCTCATTACTCAAAGCAACTATGTGTTGAGCAATGCGATCTGCCTGTGTAATCAAAAGAACTAGAACTCTGTTGTCTGAAACCTTGACGAACTCAATAGAACGAACGAATGTGCTCTGCAGGTTTGGGTACTGGACCACAGCTGCTTCACCCGTTGCCTTAGCCAACAGCTGGGCAGAGGTCTGCAACTTCTCATCAAGGTCAGTCAGTTGATCTAGAGTCTTAGAAAACAATCTGTTCAGTTCAACCAAGTTCTTCTTAAGTTCCGCTGTTGCTTCAGCATTGATCATCTGATCAACGAAAACTCGGTAGCCCTTATCCGTAGGAACTCGCCCACTCGAGGTGTGTGGAGCTTGAATGTAGCCTTCCTCTTCGAGAACAGCCATGTCGTTTCTAATGGTTGCACTAGAGACACCAAACTGGTGACGTTCAAGAAGAGCCTTCGAACTCACAGGCTCGTTAGTCAAAATGAAGTCTTCAATAATTGAACGCAGAACTGCAGCATTGCGCTCTGAAATCATCTCAACTCCTTATTCCTATAGGTTTGCTAGGAATTGAGGTTATTGGCACTCTAACTCCTAGAGTGCCAATATTACTTCACGAAGCGGATAGTTAGTGGGTATCTGTATTCCTTGCCATCATTGGCAGCGACGGAACCCATGATCATAAAGATCAACGCAGCAATACCAAGTGCGATTGCAGCTGGAACAACAATAAGCAATCCAATACCGATTGTGACAATGCTAAATAGTGTGGCAGCTACCGAGAACACCAACATAGTTAGTTGGAAGTTCATTGACTCTGTTGCGTGACGCTTATCGAATTCAGTGGCAGTGGCTGAGTTTCTAACCAGAAGACCTGGTAACCAGAGAAGGAACAATGCGACGAACAAGAAAATCGCGACAAAACCTGCGATAAGAGGTGCAAGGTGCACCCACATGGCTAGCTTGCTCCTAGAAGCCACAGGAGTTTCAACTCTTTCTGCAGCACTCATTTCAGCTTTCAGTTCCTGTGTTGTTAGTAGTTGACGCCCACAGGTAGGACAGAACTTGCCTGTCTTGACATCCTTTGCACATGAAACGCAGTAACCCATTTGAAGCTCCTTTATCTTTACTTATTAAATTATCTGCTAACCAAGAAGTTTTAGTACGACAAAATCAGCTAATAGCCTGCCCTTTGCTGTGAGTACTATGTGCCCCCTCATAGCTTGCATAGGCTCAACCAACTGATCGGCAATCAGGCCAGCAACTACAGCTGGCTCAGCAAAGCCTTTCGATTTCATCCAATCCAAAGAGATGCCATCGCTGATTCTCGTTTCCAGCATGACCTTCTCAATGGCCCTGTTCTCTTGATCGATAATCTCTCGCTCTAAAGCAGGAGAAAGTCCCACATTCATGCGATCTGAGTATGCAGCAGGGTTCTTCACATTCCACCAACGAACTCCCCCAACGTGTGAGTGAGCACCTGGACCAAATCCCCACCAGTCCATTGACTTCCAGTAAGCCATGTTGTGACCAGATCGTTCTTCCACATTCTTAGACCAGTTACTAACCTCGTAGTTCAGAAAGCCTGCTTGAGAAAGTAACTGTTCGGTTAGTTCATACATCTCAGCGTGAAGATCATCATTAGGTTCCTCAACCTCACCAATCTTGACCTGTCTAGCAAGTTTCGTGCCTGGCTCAACAATCAATGAATAAGCACTGATGTGATCGGTATCTAAAGCAATCGCTGCCTCAAGAGTTTGCTTCCAGTCAGCTAAAGACTCTCCTGGTGCCCCATAAATAAGGTCAACACTTGTAGCCAGTCCTGCTGCTTTAGCGAAGCCAACAACCTTGCCGACGTTTTCAGGCTTGTGTGTTCTCTCCAACACTTTGAGAACATGAGGAACAGCAGACTGCATTCCGAAGGATATGCGATTGAAGCCCCCTGCCTTGAGGTCCTTTATGTATTGCTCATCAACTGAGTCAGGGTTTGCTTCAGTTGTGATGTCAGCGGTTGCTTTGACACCAAAAGTGTTTTTAAGTTTCTCAAGCATCGCGATTAGATCGGTCGCTGGCAGCATGGTTGGGGTTCCCCCGCCAAAGAACACCGATGTGAACTCACGTTTAGCAAAACCTGATTTATCTAGTGCCGTTTCAGCGAAATCTATTTCGCTGATCAGTGTCTTAGCAAAAGTTCCTTGGGTTGATGTTCCTATTTCATCCGCTGTGTATGTGTTGAAGTCACAGTATCCGCACTTCACCTCACAGTAAGGCACGTGGACGTAGGCATGAAAGGTTCTAGAATCAACATCAACTAGCGCTGACTCAGGTATTAGGCCATCAATAGGTGCTTTTTCCCCTTTAGGAAACTGAGGCATTACTTAGCCTTCTTCTCGCCTTTTTTCTCAGCTGAAGAAGATAGAGCGGCAATGAAAGCTTCTTGAGGAACTTCAACTCGTCCCACCATCTTCATGCGCTTCTTACCTTCTTTTTGCTTTTCAAGAAGTTTGCGCTTACGAGAAATGTCACCTCCGTAACACTTAGCCAAAACGTCCTTACGAAAAGCACGAATAGATTCACGAGCGATGATACGAGCACCGATAGCTGCTTGGATAGGAACTTCGAATGCCTGTCTAGGAATAAGTTCACGAAGCTTGGTGGTCATCATCACTCCGTAGGCATAGGCCTTATCTTTGTGAACAATCGCACTGAAAGCATCGACCTGTTCACCCTGAAGAAGAATGTCAACCTTTACTAGGTCGCCCTGCTCCATACCTGATTCTTCGTAGTCCAATGATGCATAACCTTGAGTTCTTGATTTCAAGTTGTCAAAAAAGTCGAAGACGATTTCAGCCAGAGGCATTGTGTATCGAAGTTGAACACGATCTGTTCCGAAGTACTGCATGTCAACAAGAGTTCCTCTTCGTGACTGACATAGTTCCATGATTGTTCCGACATAGTCCTTAGGAGAAAGAAGTGTCGCCTTCACCATCGGTTCTAGAACCTTAGAGATCTTGCCAACTGGATATTCACTTGGGTTAGTAACAGTTACCTGTCTCTTATCTTCAAGTGTGACTTCATAAACTACAGATGGAGCTGTTGCAATCAGATCAAGGTTGAACTCACGCTCTAGTCGTTCAGTAATGATTTCTAGGTGCAAGAGCCCTAGGAATCCACATCTAAATCCAAAACCAAGAGCAACAGATGTCTCTGGTTCATAAACCAAAGAAGCATCGCTTAGCTTCAACTTATCTAGAGCCTCACGAAGGATTGGATAGTCAGATCCATCAATCGGATAAATACCTGAATAAACCATTGGGTTAGGTTCTGAGTAACCCTTTAGAGCTTGAGTTGCTGGCTTCATCGCTGAGGTAACCGTGTCACCAACTTTAGATTGACGAACATCTTTCACACCGGTGATGAGGTAACCAACTTCACCAACACCTAAACCTTTAGTAGGTTCTGGCTCTGGTGATGAAACACCAATCTCAAGACATTCGTGAACAGCTTTAGTCGACATCATGGTGATTCGCTCACGAGGAGTCATCGAACCATCAACCATACGAACGTAGGTAACAACACCACGGTACGAGTCATAGACAGAGTCAAAGATCATCGCTCTTGCAGGAGCGTTAGGGTCACCTACCGGTGCAGGGATCTTTCTGACGATTTGATCTAGCAGCTCTGAAACACCAACACCAGTTTTACCTGAAACACGAAGACAATCAGCTGGATCTCCACCAATCAGGTTGGCAAGTTCTTCGGCATACTTTTCAGGTTGAGCAGCAGGAAGGTCAATCTTGTTTAGAACCGGAATGATTTCAAGATCATTCTCAATAGCTAGGTATAAGTTCGCCAGAGTCTGAGCTTCAATACCTTGAGCTGCATCAACTAGCAAGATTGCCCCTTCACAGGCAGCAAGAGATCTGCTCACCTCATATGTGAAGTCAACGTGCCCTGGAGTATCAATCATGTTCATGGCAAAGGTCTGCCCTTCAAGCTCCCAAGGCATTCTTACTGCCTGAGATTTGATGGTGATACCGCGCTCACGCTCAATGTCCATGCGGTCTAGATACTGAGCTCTCATAGAACGGTCATCAACAACACCGGTTAGCTGCAGCATGCGGTCAGCAAGGGTTGATTTACCGTGGTCAATGTGGGCAATAATGCAAAAATTGCGGATGAATTCAGGGTTGGTCTTACCTGGCACAAGCGAAGTGGTGGCACGTGGCGACAAAGGAGACCTCTTGATTTAGCTAAAAGAGCGAACTAACGGCGATTGCCGTCTCCTTATTCTCGCATAAACCCTAGGAATCTAGGGCAGTTTGAGGATACTCGTAGCCTGAATGGCTTGCCCTATTGCCTAGAACGCTGGTAGTCTTTTAGGGATTTAGATGACCAGTTCCTCCAAATCCACAAACCTCAAGAATTTTGAAGATGTTCTGCGTGAGCGGAACAAAGCCCCTCAAGAAAGTGAAACATGGCAAATATCAAGTCGCAGATCAAACGTATCGGCACAAACCTGAAGGCTCAAGAGCGTAACAAGGCTGTACGTAGCGAAGTAAGAACTGCAGTTCGTGCAGTTCGTGAAGCAGCAGCAGCTGGAGATAAGGCTCTTGCAACAGAGGCTCTAAAGGTAGCTACCAAGAAGCTGGACAAAGCTGTTTCAAAGGGTGTATTCCACAAGAACGCAGCAGCTAACAAGAAGTCAGCTATTGCCAAGAAGGTTTCAGCTCTATAAACCAAACTTCTAAAAGGCCCGCTACGGCGGGTCTTTTACTTTAAGCGGCAGGTATCCTCTTATCTCTTCCTGCCACTGCCCCAGCAAAGAGTTGGATGAATGTGAGAACCGAAACTAAAACCAAGCTTGCATCCCAGTTTCCAGTTACTTCTCTTAGGAAACCAAACCCAAAAGTTCCAGCAGCAGAGATTAAATAACCCCAACCTTGAGCGAGGGCAGATAGTTGTGTTGTCTGAGTACTAGTGCTTGCCCTAGATCCAATCAAAGTCAAAGACAGCGGGAAGGTAGCAGCAAAACCAAAACCAGTAATCACACAGGCAAGAACAAGTAACTCTGGTGTCAACCAAATCATTAGAAGCCCCGCGAGAGTCAAGGAAGTCATGCCAACGGCAATGAGTGAGAGTGACTTGAACTTTCTAAACAACAAAGACGCAAGGAAACCGGAAGGCACACCAACAAATGTCGTAAGACCTAGAAGACTTCCAGCGTCAACTGCTGACATTCCTCTATCGATAAGTAGTGATGGTAGCCAGTTCAGAATTGAATAGAAGCCACCTGACTGCAACCCAAAGAAAAAGACAATGCCCCAGGTCAGTGAAGATCTGACAACTGCTTTACGCTCTTCAGCATGAGTTTCAATAGAGGTTATCTTGCCAACAGCTTTAGATCTAAACAGGGGCACCCAAAAAACAAATGCTAAGACCGCAGGAATGATCCAAACAGCAAGTGCCCCACGCCAACCACCAAGCAAATCAGAAGACGGAACTGCAATAGCGGCTGCGAAGCTAGCTGAGATAGCCAGGAGTGTCACATAAACACCAGTAATAAGTTCAATGCGATCAGGAAACTGCTCTCTGACAATTGTGGGAATCAAGACGTTAGCAATAGCAATAGCCAAGCCAATAATTATTGTGCTTGTGATCAGTGCAGGGAATCCCCCAAGGAGTCTTGTTGCCATTGCAATAGTGAGCACAATAAGCACATACATCATTGCTTTGTTCAGCGTGAATCTTTTCACTAGAGCTGGGCTTAGAAAAGCACCAAGACCAAAGCAGACGATTGGCAAGGAAGTCATCAGGCTCACCTGAAATAGAGACAGAGACTCAGTCCGAATCAACTCTTCAACCAACGGACCGATAGAAGCAACAGGCGGCCTGATTGCTAAGGAAATGAAAACCAAAGACAGCAGAGCCCATAAGGAATACTTAGCAGCCTGCATTAACTTCTTCCCCTGTTAACCACAAGGCTAACAAGTCTCTCCAAGGCGTATTGAGAGTCCTTCTCTCCACCCTTAACTGCATAATCTGTTTCAGCAACCGCATGGATGGCCCTGGCAAGACCCTCTTCTGTCCAACTAGCCGTTGCCTGTCGAGTCTTGGTAAACAGCCAGTCATACATACCCATGCTGTTTGCAGTGGCCTTAGGGTTTCCATAGATCCTGGCAAGCTGATTGATTTTCTTACTGAACGCACCAACCAGTAGCACTGGTTCTAAGCCTTGATCAAGAGCATGCCTCAACAACAAAAGGGCTTGAGCTCCTTGACCTTCAAATGCAGCGTCAGCGACTTTGAAAATAGTGGTTTCTAGTCTCCCACCAAAATACTTTTCAACAATTTCAACTGTGATGTCTCCCGCATCGTCCAACTGAAGTTGTGATGCTGCAGCAGCCAGTTCTTCGTAGTCAGTGCTAAAGATGTCGACCAATGCCTGAGCAGCAGCTTTCTGAATCTTTCTGCCCTTAGCTATGAACTCATTCTCAACGAAAGAGATTTTGTCCGCTTCCTTGTTTGTGTCAGTGCAGGTAGCTTCAAGAAACGCCTCATTTGCACGCAGAGTCTCGAGTAACTTCTTGCCACGGACCGATTTACCATTGTGCCTAAAGATAACCACAGCATCTTCTGATGGCTGGTTTAGGTATTCGACACCATCGGTAATAAGTGCATCTGAGCAACGCTCGACGCCATCAATCACAACAAGTTTGGAATCTCCAAATAATCCAGCACTTGCCAAGTCATAGATCTGACCAGCAACATAATCAGCACCGCTAATCTCAACGACTTCAAGGTCCTGGTTTTTAGTTTTTAGCTCTGCCTTGACTGCCTTGATAGCTCTATCGGCAAAGAAGTCTTGAGGTCCAGATACAAGAATGACTGGTGCTGCTTTCACGGCACGCCACGGGACTACTCTTGCTGGACTCACCTGTAAAGCCTAACTTCTACCAGCGATAGACACCTCTAGCCCAGACATGGACTCAGAAATGCCTATTGCCCCCATTTCATCTGTTCTAAGCACTTGTGTCCCACTGAAGTTCAGCAGGTCAAGAGTTCTTCTTGTTGGATGCCCATAGGAGTTATCTTTACCTACGGATATGAGTGCAACATCGGCAGAGATTGCCTCATAGACTTCTGGGGCTTGATCACTGGAGCCATGATGAGCAACCTTGACAATAACCATCCTTGAACCAAAATCCGACTCAAAGAGACTCCTATAGTCAGAGCCCATCCGAAACTGGGCCCTTTCACCCGAATCCGCTAGTGCGAAGAGTGATACATTTTCACTCTCCCAATACATTGAAGTGCTTGCATCATTACTATCTTCAGCATCAACAGCTCCTCTACTAGGAGCAAGAACTAACCACTTGTATTCACCCAGTTGCCCGCTCATACCTTTTTCAGCTCTGACCATTGGCACATTTCTCGCTTCAAGTATGTCCTGGGTGAGGTTAGCGCCTGGACGTTCATCGGCAAACGGGGTGATGAGTGCAGTAGCAACTTCCCTTCCCGTGATTGCACCCAGAACGCCACCAACATGATCCATGTCGTAATGCGTCAAAACTAAAAGGTCTATCTTGCTGATTCCTAATCCAGTTAGACACTCATCAATTGCTGGATCTTCACGACCAACATCAATCAAAGCAACCTTTCCCTGAGACCTAATCACTAGGGCGTCACCTTGCCCAACATCACAGTTCACTATTGAGTACTCATTGCTATAGAAGTCACCCCGCTGGATAGCTATGGATGAACTCTGTGCAAAGAGTGACAGCAGGATTATTGCAACGACGAATCCAGCAAGTCTTTTCAAAACATCTTTTTTGCTGCTGAGATAAACCCAAACACCTAGAACTATCAACACCGCTAAAGCAATCCCAAACGGCCCTTCAACCCAACTGATGCTTGCCAACGGAGCATTTGCGAATCTCTCGGCAACAAAGAGGATGACGGCAGCAGGATATGAAGCCAATAGGCATAATCCTGCAGATAAGGGAGGTAACAATGGAGCAGCAAGGCAAGAGAGTAATCCAATAACAGTGATTGGAGCAACCAATGGCTCTGCCAACACGTTGGCAACTATTGAGTAGACGGGTATGGATGGTTGCAGTAGCAACAGAACAGGAAGGCAGGCAATCTGAGCAGAGAGTGAAACAGAAACCACAATCGCCAACCAAAGTGGCATTCTCTTCTGAAGAAGCTCAACTAGCTTTGGTGCTAAGACTAATAACCCCAAAGTTGCTAAAGCAGACAGAGCGAAGCCAAAGTCCATAGAGAGCTTCGGCTCATAGATCAACAGAATGACTACCGCTAAGGACAATGCTTCGAGAGGTGGAACACGCCTTCCTAGTAAAAACCCAATGAGAACAGTTCCTACCATGACGCTGGCTCTAAGGACACTTGGCTCAGGACCGACAAGGCCTAGGTAGGCAAAGATAACAGCGAAGCTTAGAGACAACCTGATTGATCTTCTAATGGGAAGAAGATTTAGAAGCAACGCCGCTCCTGCTAAAACAATTGCACAGTTAGTCCCGCTAACCGCTGACAGATGAGTTAGCGAAACTATCTTCAAGTGCTCTAGTGATTCGCTTGACAACTTTGAGTCATCTCCGATGGTTAGCCCTGCAACTAGTGCAGCTGAATCCGAACTGACTCCGGCAAGGTTCGTTAGAAATGACTGCCTCATGTCCCCTAGTGGATCAAAGACATCAACTTGCCTAACATCCAAGATGGATTTCAGGGTCGCAGTGAAATCTTCACTGTTTTTGAATGCGGGCTTAACAGAAATAACAGCTCTGACTTCTGACCCAGTTACTAGATCAGCCACATCCTCACCTCCAGTGAGAGAACCGACTCTTCCAGCAAATGGACCTTCTGAGGTCACACTTACTAACGTGCTGAATCTTTGAACTCCCGCAAACCCTCTTGCGTTGGCAGGTGCTTCTAGAACTTTTGCCGTGACAGTGATTGTTGACCTGTTTTCCAGTGCCTTCTGGAAACTTTCTGGAGCAAGGGTGGGCTGAATCAGGTTCACAAACAACGCAGCTAAGAGCCAACTCGCAACTGCGGCAAAACGGAGAATCACAGTGTTACAAGATCTTTGACCGAAGCAAACAACTTATCCCCAATGCCAGCGACATTAAGGAGATCTTCCTTAGCTTTGAAGCCACCGTTAGCAGTTCGCCAGTCAACAATCCTTCCAGCGAGGGCAGGTCCTACTCCTGGTAAATCCTCCAACTGAGAAGAAGAAGCTTGATTGAGTGAAATTAGCGTTGAAGATAAGGCACCTTCATACACGGCTCCTGTTGAATCAGATGAAATCACTAGTTGTTCACCGTCGTTGAGAGCTCTAGCCATGTTGACGCTTGCTTGATTAGCTTTATCAGTAAACCCGCCTGCGGCTAGAACAGCGTCATACACTCGAGTGCCAGAATCTAACTGATAGATTCCAGGCGACTTCACCGACCCCGCAACATGAACGTAAATCTTGGGAGATTCAATGTTGGTGTTCTGCTCAACTGGTTCATCAGATTTACTAATCTTTACCGTGTTGTCCTGACCTAAGCCTGAACTAAAGACGTAAGTCCCAAAAGCTGCAACAGCGACGAGGGTTATTGTGACCTTGAGTGCTCTAGGGCTGAACTCAGCTAGAACTTCTTTTATCCATAACAGCATGGAAGAAAACTAAAACGAGATGTACTCGCCTTGATTCCAGACAAGCCTCTTTGTTGAGAACTAACCCTTGGTGACTATGTTGATAAGTTTTGGGGTTCTGATGATGACCTTAACGATCTCTCGACCATCAATAGCCTTCTGAACTACAGGAGATGCGTCTGCTGCAGCCTGAAGATCTGCTTCAGTTGCATCTACTGAAACTTCGCAGGTGTCTCTTAGCTTTCCATCAACCTGAAGAACTGCCGTTGTAGTGCTCTCTACAAGAAGTGATTCATCAGCATCAGGAAGTAGAGCTAGAGCAACACCTGGCTTGTGGCCAAGAATCTCCCACATCTCTTCTGCCATGAACGGTGCAAACAAGGACAGTGCCTTAGCAACAGTTTCTGTTGCTTCTCTAACTGCAGAATCTGTTGGACCTGGTTTTCCATCGACAGCCTTACGAGCAGCGTTCACAAGTTCCATAAGCTTTGCTACTCCTACGTTGAACTTGAAGTTCTCAATATTGGCACTGAAATCTCTAAGGAACGAGTGAGTTGCTTTTCTAAGTTCCTGATCTCCTGTTGAGTAATCAACACCAACAGCAGAACTAACATCATTAGCTAATCTCCAGCAACGAGCAAGGAACTTACCTGATCCAGATGGTGAAACATCCGCCCAGTCAATGTCATCCTCAGGAGGGCCAGCAAAAGCCATGGTCAAACGAATAGCATCCGCACCATGCTCATCTAGTTGGTCTCCTAGTTTGACTAGGTTTCCTCTCGATTTACTCATCGCTGAACCATTCATTAGAACCATTCCCTGGTTCAACAACTTGGTGAAAGGTTCTGAGAAGTCAACATAACCAAGGTCTTGTAAGACCTTGGTAAAGAAGCGTGCATAAAGAAGGTGAAGGATGGCGTGGGTAACTCCACCAACATACTGATCAACAGGTGCCCATTCACGGGCTTCTTCTTTACTAAATGCTTCTGTCTCACTGTTTGGAGATAGGTAACGAAGGAAGTACCAAGAAGAGTCAACAAAAGTGTCCATAGTGTCGGTATCTCGTTTAGCAGGAACACCACAGTTAGGGCAAGGAACGTTTACCCAGTCATCTGCTCCACCTAGAGGAGAAGTTCCCTTAGGGGCTAGATCTAGACCTTCAGCAGATGGAAGTTCAATGGGAAGTTGATCTTGAGGAACAGGTACTTCCCCACATGCATCACAGTGCACGATAGGAATTGGAGTTCCCCAGTAACGCTGGCGTGAGATCAACCAGTCACGCAATCTAAAGTTCTTAGCTGCCTTACCGCGACTGTCTTTTTCCAAGATGCTAACCATCTTTGAAATAGCTTCTGCCTTTGATAAACCATTTAAGGCTTCAGAGTTGACTAGAACGCCTTCACCAACGGTAGCGACACCTGTCTCAGCGGCATCTGCTTCACCAGTGTCAACGACAGTTCTAACCGGTAGGCCTAAAGCTTTAGCGAAATCTAGATCTCTTTGATCGTGTGCAGGAACAGCCATGATTGCACCAGTTCCATAATCAGCTAGCACATAATCAGAAATCCAAATAGGAATTGTTTCTCCGTTAGCAGGATTGATAGCAACTCGACCTGAATCCAAACCAGTCTTAGGTCTATCGGTAGCAAGACGTTCAATGTCGTTAGATTTCTTTACTTCATCTAAGTAGTCCTGAAAAGCCATTCTGACTTCAGCAGTGGATCCAGAAACAAGTTCAGCAGCTAGATCACTATCGGCAGCGACAACCATGAACGTTGCACCATATAAAGTGTCAGGACGGGTTGTGTAAACAGTTATCGGTTCGCTTCTACCTTCAACCTGGAAATCAACTTCAGCACCGTAGCTTCTACCAATCCAGTTGCGTTGCATTGAAAGAACCTTAGAAGGCCAGTTACCTTCAAGGAGTTCTAGATCATCAAGCAATCTGTCTGCATACTCAGTTACCTTAAAGAACC
This sequence comes from Rhodoluna sp., assembly GCA_044345975.1. GTDB lineage: Bacteria > Actinomycetota > Actinomycetes > Actinomycetales > Microbacteriaceae > Rhodoluna. The sequence continues at coordinate 1,164 of JBIJAB010000015.1, read as the reverse complement.
ACTGAGTCAAAGCCTTCTTGGTTACTAGTGAGTCACATCTCTCACAAGCTCCCCCAACAACTTGCTCATTAGCTAGAACTGTCTGACATGAAGGGCACCAGTTCACCATTGAGTTCTTGCGATATGCCAAACCCTTTTTATAGAACTCTAAGAACAACCACTGGTTCCAGCGGTAGTAAATAGGATCACAGGTTCTAATGATTCTGTCCCAGTCAAAAGAACAGGCATACCTTCTCATTGAAGCTTTGTGTATCTCAATGTTGTCGTAAGTCCAAGCACGAGGATCAAGGTTTCTCTTGATAGCCGCATTCTCAGCAGGAAGACCAAAAGCATCCCAACCAATAGGGTGCATAACGTTGTAACCCTTTTGCACCCAATACCTAGCAATAACATCACCTAAGGCATAAGCCTCAGCGTGACCCATGTGAAGATCGCCTGAAGGATAAGGAAACATGTCCAAGACATACTTCTTAGGCCTTGCATCTCCTTTATTACCTGAGGCAAAAGGACGCAGCTCATCCCATACCGGAAGCCATTTTTCTTGGATGGCAAATACGTCCGGCCCTGTTGGTTCGTTGCGTGTCTCGTTCATGTTCTCAATTCAACTTATTTACTAAGCCTTTAGGTTACCAAACCAATAAATGACTAGGGCTCAACCCCGAGGGCAGTTAGTAGAGCCTTAGCCTTGAGCTTGGTCTCTTCCAATTCAGCCAAAGCATCGGAATCTATGGTTATTCCCCCACCAATACCTACTCTTGCCTTACCTTCTTCAAAGACAAGGGTTCTGATAGTCATCCCCAGATCAGCAGCACCTGTATAAGAGATGTAACCAAAGCAGCCACTGTATAAACCTCTTGGGCCTGATTCCAAACCAGAGAGTATCTCCATGGCTCTAATCTTTGGAGCCCCAGTCATCGAACCCGCTGGAAAACTAGCCTCAATAGCATCAAACACATCTAAGCCTGGCTTGAGTCTTGCCTCAATGGTGCTAACCAACTGATGAACAGATGCGTAGCTCTCAACATCGAACAACTTAGAAACAACAACATCGTGAGGCTCAGATACCTTGCCAAGATCGTTTCTCATAAGGTCAACAATCATGAGATTCTCAGCGCGTTCTTTTTCATTGGTTCTTAGCTCTTCAATCAAACGATTATCTTCAAC
>JBIJAB010000014.1:0-13108 GCA_044345975.1 Rhodoluna sp. | reverse complement strand
TCTCTAGACTCTGGCATAATAGAGAAGTTGCTTTACGGCCCCATCGTTTAGCGGCCTAGGACGCTGCCCTCTCACGGCAGTAGCGCGGGTTCGAATCCCGCTGGGGTCACAACTATCACCTCCAAGTGCTTTCACTTGGAGGTGCTTTTGTTTTCCTGTTTGAAGCGAAGGCTAGGCTAGTAGTGATGCAGTTAGATAAATTCCGCCCAGAACGTGTTCTGTCTCTAGCCAGTGGGCTAGTTGACCAGATTACCTATGTCCCTCACCTGCCTACTCCTGGTGGAGATGTTTTAGCTACTAAGACCCTTAATCGAGTTGGTGGGGCACTAAACCTTGAGGCGACTGCATCAAGGCTTGGCATGAAGGTTGGTCACTGCACACCTCTAGGCGTTGGTCCAAGAGCAGACATGATCAAAGAAGCCATGGCTAAAGAGAATGTTGAAGCTCTGGGAGTGGAAGATTACTCTTCAGGAGATTCAGGTCTTTGTATAACCTTGGTTGAACCCAATGGTCAGCGTAGCTTTGTTACCCAAAGCGGAGCTGAGGGTATTAGAAGCTTTGAAGAGCTAAAACAATATGACTACTTAGAAGATTCTTGGCTGATTGTGTATGGCTACGAACTTGTTTATCCAACTTCAAAAGCGGCATTTGAAGAGTTGTTTGCCAGTGGAATCATCAAGAGCAAGATTGTTTTTGATCCAGGGCCAACCACCTCTGAACTAAGTGATGAAGTTCTTACCTGGTTAGGTAAGAACGCAAGTTTGATTTCATGTAATAAGAGTGAGTATGAAAGACTTTCACCTTTTGTGTCCTCAAACTGCTGGCTATTGCTTCGTAAGGGTGCCGAAGGTGCCGAACTACACCATGAAGGAAAAGTAGTTGCAGTTGCTCCTGGCCGTAAGGTCTCAGTTGTTGATACCAATGGTGCAGGGGATGTCCACACCGGCGCTTTCCTAGCGGCCCTTGCTGCTGGTAACGGTTTACAAGAATCTTTAGAGCTTGCTTGTCGTGCAGCAGAGTTCTCTATTCAAAAAGAAGGCGGCTGTTCAGGCCCTACTTGGGATGAGCTACTAGCTATTCGCTAAATCTTTTCTCTTAGATATTGCAAAAGCCAGAACAGTCACAACTGTTACTGGGATAAGTGCAATTGCATTGAGGCCTTCAAAGTGAAAACTTGCTAGTAGTAGACCTGCAATGGCACCACCAAATGCACCGCTTAGATTCATGAGTGAATCGCTCAATCCTTGAACGTTGGTCTTTTCTTCTGCAGGCAGAGTCGATGTGAGAAGAGCTGAGCCTGCAACAGTTGACGCTGACCAACCCAAGCCAAGAAGAGTAAGCCCAATAGTTACCATCAAACGATCAGCATGCCCGAATCCTGCAAACAGGAGTGCTGCTACAAACAGAGCCTGACCTAGGAATATCGTTTGGATCTTGCCAAACTTGTCAGCTAGATATCCCATAAGAGGGGACAGAGCATACATACCTGCGATATGCAAACTGATAGTGAATCCGACCACCACGATGTCATAGCCAAGGTGTTGCATATGAACAGGGGTCATAGCCATTACGGAAACCATAACCATATGCGAGAGAGCAATACTAAAGACAGCAAATCTTGCAACCGAGTATTGCTTCAAGGTTTGGATAGCGGACTTGAAGGAAATCTTGTGTCTAGCTTTACCAGCATCTTTTTGTAACTGCTGAGCGTATTTCAGAGGATCAGGTTTTAGTCCAAACCAGAAAACAAGAGTTGAACAGGTTTGAGCTGCAACAGTAAAAAGGAATGGACCTGCAAGAGGAGCAAGACCTATTGCCTGTCCTAGTTGTTCACCTGGACCAAACAGATTTGGCCCAGTAACAGCTCCTACTGTCGTTGCCCAGACAACAAGACCAATAGAGCGTCCAGTTTTACCAGCAGATGGAATGTCTGTGGCAGCAAACCTTGCCTGCAGTGAGGTAGCAGAACCTGCACCTAAGAGGAAGATACCTATAAGCAGCAGTGGGAAAGACCTAAGTCCTGCAGCATTGATAACCGCTAAGGCTCCTGAAATGGCGAAGCCAGCACCTAGGGCAAGGGACACTCTTCTTCCTCGAGCATATGCAAGCCTGGATAGCGGGATAGCCCAGATGGCTGAACCTAGGGTGCTGAAGGTGGCTGCTGAGCCTGCCCAAGCCTCAGATCCGCTCAGATCGAGGGCTAAAAGCGAGCCAATAGAAAGAGTGGAACCTAGCCCAAAACCGCCTAAAACCTGGCCTAGAGCCAGCACTTTGACCGTTCTTCGCTGGATTTGCTCGATATCACTCACTTAGCCAATCTACGCCACGCTGGTAAACTTTGAGTTCAACCGTATTGAAGGTGTCAAAGTGACTAAAACGAACCTTACCCTCGCCGAAAAGGTGTGGAATGACCACGTTGTGGTCAAAGGGGAGAACGGTGCACCCGATTTATTGTTCATTGACCTTCATTTAGTCCATGAAGTTACTAGCCCTCAGGCTTTTGACGGCCTGAGATTAGCTGGACGTCCGGTCAGAAGACCAGATCTAACCATTGCTACCGAAGATCACAACACGCCAACCATCGATATCGATAAGCCGATTGCTGATCCGACCAGCCGAACCCAAATCGAAGCACTTAGACACAACGCCAAAGAGTTTGGTATTCGTATTCACTCCCTAGGGGATATCGAGCAAGGAATTGTTCACGTAGTTGGGCCACAACTTGGTCTTACTATGCCTGGCATCACAGTTGTCTGTGGTGACTCACACACTTCAACCCATGGAGCATTTGGAGCCTTGGCTTTGGGTATTGGAACAAGCGAAGTTGAGCATGTTCTAGCAACCCAGACTCTTCCTCTGAAGCCTTTCAAGACCATGGCTATCAACGTTGAGGGAACCCTTAGACCAGGGGTTACCTCTAAAGACATCATCTTGGCAGTGATCGCCAAGATTGGAACCGGTGGCGGTCAAGGGTACGTTCTTGAATACCGTGGTTCAGCGATTAGATCTTTGTCTATGGAAGCTCGAATGACTATTTGCAATATGTCTATCGAAGCTGGAGCAAGAGCAGGAATGGTTGCTCCTGATCAGATTACGTATGACTACCTAAAGGGCAGGGCACATGCTCCTGAAGGAAGTGACTGGGATGAGGCAGTTAAGTATTGGGATTCACTAGCAACCGATGAAGGTGCTGCTTTTGATGCTGAAGTTTTCTTAGACGCAAACACCTTAGATCCTTTTGTTACTTGGGGAACTAACCCAGGTCAGGGTGTATCGCTAAATGATGTTGTTCCATCGCCTGATTCATTTACTGACCCTAATGAAAAGGCAGCTGCTGTTAGAGCACTTGAATATATGGACCTAGTTGCTGGAACCAAGATGAAAGACATCAAGGTTGACACTGTGTTCCTTGGCTCTTGCACTAACTCGAGAATTGAAGACTTGCGATCTGCTGCAGAGATTATCAAGGGTAAAGCCAAAGCAGAGAATATCCGCATGCTAGTTGTTCCTGGCAGCGCAAGGGTGAGGCTCCAAGCTGAATCTGAAGGTTTAGATAAAGTCTTCAAAGACTTTGGTGCTGAGTGGAGATTTGCTGGATGCTCAATGTGTCTTGGCATGAACCCAGACCAACTAGCACCAGGGGAAAGAGCTGCTTCAACTTCAAACAGAAACTTTGAAGGTCGTCAAGGTAAGGGAGCTAGAACACATCTAGTGTCTCCTCTGGTAGCAGCAGCTACTGCTATTCGAGGAACTCTTTCTGCTCCTGCTGATTTGGAGGAGAACTAATGGAAAAGTTCACTACCTTCACTGGAATCGCAGTTCCACTAAAGAGATCTAACGTTGACACTGACCAGATCATTCCAGCTGTTTATCTAAAGAGAATTACAAAGACTGGTTTTGACGATGCACTGTTTGCATCATGGCGTAATGACCCTGAGTTTGTTTTGAACGACCCTGCTTATAAGCATGGTTCTGTATTGGTAGCTGGTCCTGATTTTGGAACTGGTTCTTCACGTGAGCACGCAGTTTGGGCTTTGCGTGATTATGGATTCAAAGCAGTGCTTTCATCTAAGTTTGCTGACATCTTCAAAGGCAACTCAGGTAAGCAGGGTCTTATTGCAGGTGAGATTACCGATGAGGATACGGAGAAGCTTTGGGCAGCAATCCTTGAAAACCCAGGGGTAGAGATAACCATTGATTTGGTTCAAAGAACAGCAACTTTAGGGGAACTAACAGTTGAATTCTCAATCGATGAGTACACACGCTGGCGTTTATTAGAGGGCCTAGACGATATCGGTCTTACCCTTAGAGATGAGAGTTCCATCACAGATTTTGAAGCAAGACGTCCAAATTGGATGCCAAAGACATTACCAGCGAAGCACTAGGAGCTAAATGAGTCAGATTCAAATACAAGGTGGCAAGCCACTCAACGGAAGAGTTGAGCTAAGCGGTGCTAAGAACCTTGTTACCAAGGCCATGGTTGCAGCCCTACTAGGTGACACCGCTAGCGAGCTGAGAGATGTTCCGAAGATCAGCGATGTTGAAGTAGTTCAGAGACTTCTAGAACTTCACGGTGTAAAGATTGACTTCAGCGATGACGGAGTCATGAAGCTAGACCCAACCAATGTGAAATCTGCCCGCATGGTTGATATTGATGCTCACGCTGGTTCTTCAAGAATTCCTATTCTGTTCTGTGGTCCACTGCTTCACCAATTAGGTGAAGCCTTTATTCCTGACCTAGGCGGTTGCCACATCGGAGATCGTCCGGTTGATTATCACCTAGAAGTTCTTCGTAACTTCGGTGCGGTAATTGAAAAGCTTCCTAACGGAACTCGTATGTCAGCCCCTAATGGCTTGAAGGGTGCAAAGATCTCTTTGCCTTATCCAAGCGTTGGAGCAACAGAGCAGGTTCTGCTAACTGCAACTAAGGCAGAAGGTCTAACTGAACTATCTGGTGCTGCTGTTGAACCAGAGATCATGGACCTTATTGCTATCTTGCAGAAGATGGGCGCCATCATCTCTGTTGATACCGATCGTGTTATTCGTATAGAGGGTGTTGCATCGCTAAACGGCTATTCACACCGAGCACTCTTTGATAGAAACGAAGCGGCCTCTTGGGCTGCAGCAGCCCTAGCCACCGGTGGTGAAATCATGGTTGGTGGAGCCCGTCAGCAGGAGATGACAACTTTCCTAAACGTGTTTAGAAAAATCGGTGGAGCATTCGTTATTGAAGACGATGGCATTCGCTTCTCTCACCCAGGCGGTCAATTACAGCCTGTTGTAATAGAAACAGATGTTCACCCTGGCTTCATGACTGACTGGCAGCAACCATTGGTTGTTGCTTTGACTCAAGCAACCGGTTTATCTATTGTTCACGAAACAGTTTATGAAAACAGATTTGGTTTCACCGATGCACTTGTCCAGATGGGTGCTCAGATTCAGATTTATCGTGAATGCCTGGGTGGTAACCCTTGCCGCTTTGGTCAAAGAAACTTTAACCACTCAGCTGTAATCTCAGGTCCAACTAAGTTGCATGGAGCAGATATCAGAGTTCCTGATCTTCGTGGAGGCTTTAGCCACATTGTTGCAGCCCTAGCTGCTGAAGGTGTTTCAAACGTTTCTAACGTTCAACTTATTTCCAGAGGATATGAACACTTCCTAGACAAGCTAACTGCACTAGGTGCGCAGTTCACTTACTCGGAGTAACAGATGGCTAAGAAGAGTGCTGAATCAGTAAAGATGCCGGAGTTACGTCCAGGTGTTGAACGTACCTGGCAGATGTTTTTACTGGGCTGGTTTCTAAGGCCTTGGGTTGCTCTACTTTTCAGAATCAAAGTAACTGGCAAAGAGAACCTTCCTAAAACTGGGGGTTATGTTCTAGCAGGTAATCACGTAACCACTCTGGATGCAGTTGCAGTTGCATACATGATGTTCTTCAAGCTAAAGCGTGCTCCACACTTCCTTGCTAAAGAAGGCCTTTTCAGAACTCCTATTGTTGGTCCTATTCTTTTGGCATGTGGTCAGATTCCTGTGTTTAGAACAGGTAGAGGCAATAAAGATCCAATGGAATCTGCATACAAGGTTCTTAGATCAGGTCACTGCATCGGTATCTTCCCTGAGGGCTCTCTAACTAGAGATCCAAACCAGTGGCCAATGAGAGCAAGAACGGGAGCTATTCGTTTGGCTCTAGAAACAGGTGTTCCTATTGTTCCTCTAGGTCAGTGGGGAACTGAGAAGGTTATGGAAACATACTCTTCGAAGATTAGACCTAAGCCTTGGCATAAGGTCAACATGATTATTGGTAAACCAATCGACATGTCTGTCTATAAAGACAAGAAGCTGGGTGTTGATGAACTAGTTGCTCTTAGCGATGACGTAATGGTTGAAATTACAAAACTTGTTGAAGAACTTAGGGGAGAAAAAGCTCCTGACAAGAGATTTGTTCCTTCAGAGCACGGTTTACCTGAACACGGTAATTACAAGAAGTTCCTGATTATCAAAGCTGAAAATGACAGAAGAGCAGCAGCAGGGTTAGAACCCCTTCCTGCTCATGCCAAGGTATCTGGCGGCAAGATTGTTGTGAAGAAAGCAAAGGGCAAGTAGTTATGGCTCGTATAGCGGTTATTGGTGCAGGTTCCTGGGGAACCACGTTTGCCAAAGTGTTGGTTGATGCTGGCAATGACGTATTGTTATGGTCTCGTCGAGAAGAACTAACTGAAGAGATCAACTCAACTCACCGTAACGGCGACTACATGCCTGGCATCAACTTGCCTAAAGAACTAGTTGCATCATCAAATGTTGAAGAAGTACTAAAAGGAGCAGAACAGGTTTATATTGCTGTTCCATCTCAGTCACTTCGAATGAATCTTGAGCAGTGGGGCAAGTTCATTGAACCTGGGGCAATAGTTGTTTCACTGATGAAAGGTGTTGAGCAAGGCTCATCCCTTCGCATGAGTGAAGTGATTGAAGATGTTCTAAAGATCGATAAAGATCTGATCTGCGTTGTTTCAGGACCGAACCTGTCTCTTGAGATTGCTAGCGAGCAGCCAGCTGCTTGTGTTGCTGCCTGCACCTCTAAAGAAAATGCCGCCAAAGTTGCAGCAGCAGCTACTAACTCATACTTCACAACCTTCACCAACAAAGATGTCATCGGGACTGAATTTGGTGGAATCTTAAAGAACCTCATTGCGGTTGCCATTGGAATCGTTAACGGTGTTGGCTATGGCCAAAACACCAAGGCCTCGATTATGACTAGAGGGCTTGCAGAGATATCTCGCTTCGCGGTTGCTCATGGAGCTAAGAAGAAGACCATGGTTGGTCTTGCTGGTCTTGGCGATCTAATTGCTACCTCTGAATCACCGTTATCTCGTAACCACAAGGCAGGAGAGATGCTTGGTAAGGGTTACTCCAAGCGTGAGGTTCTGAAGCGTCTATCCCAAACAGCTGAAGGTCTAACTTCAGTTGCACCTATTCTTCGACTAGCTGCTCTGAAAGAAGTGAAGATGCCTATCGTTGAGCAGGTGCAGTTAGTGATTGAAGGCAAGATGAGCCCGAAGGACATAGGCCCTTCTCTTACTCGTGGTAACGACGCTCCTGAGGCTGAGTAATGGCTAAGCAAAGAGTCGTAGTCCTATTTGGTGGAGCTTCTAGTGAGCATTCAATATCTTGCGCAACTGCAGGTGGAGTGCTTGCAGCTATTGACAGAGACAAGTATGAAGTTATTCCAGTAGGCATCACTCGCGACGGCATATTTGTTCCAGTGGTTGATGATGCAACCAAATGGACTCTCACCGAAGGGGAATTGCCGGTAGTTGAATTTGAAGGCAAGTCCGTTATCTGGCCTACCGGTGGATCTAAGGAACTCAAGGTGCAGGATGCAAGTGGCGCTTTGGCTTCGCTGGGCAACGTAGATGTTGTCTTCCCAGTTCTTCATGGCCCTAACGGTGAAGATGGGACCATGCAGGGCTTCCTTGAATTACACAACTTTCCTTACGTTGGTAATGGTGTCTTTGCTAGCGCTGCGGGTATGGACAAAGAATTCTCCAAGGCACTTTTTATTGCAGCTGGTCTTCCTGTAACGCCTCACGTTGTTATCACTGAAGAGAGTTGGCTAGCTGATCCTGAATCTGCTTTGGAAAAGGTGAAGGCACTTGGTTCACTTCCTCTGTTTGTGAAGCCAGCCCGTGCAGGTTCATCTATTGGTGTCTCTAAAGTCAAAGACATGAATGACTTTGCTAAAGCGCTTGAGGTTGCTTTTGCTCAAGACAGCAAGGTAACTGTCGAAAAAGGTTTAGTTGGTCGAGAGATTGAGTGTGCAGTTCTTTCTAAGTTAGGCGGCGGGGCTCCTAGAGTTTCTGTTGCTGGAGAGATTGTTGTTCGCTCAGGTGAGTTCTATGACTTCGATGCCAAGTATCGTAATGATGCTGCTGAGCTAATCTGCCCAACTGAACTGAACGATGATGAACTATTTGAACTTCAGGACCTAGCTAGAAAAGCTTTCAAGGCTCTAGGTTGCTTTGGTTTAGCAAGAGCAGACTTCTTCTTGACCAAAGATGGCTTCTTTGTAAATGAACTAAACCTAATGCCAGGCTTCACACCTATTTCTATGTATCCAAAGTGTTGGGAAGCATCAGGGGTTTCTTACCCTGAACTTATTGATGTTTTGATTCAGTTAGCGTTCGAAAGAAACTAGTCAAAACAATTCTTGGTTGACTTGGTGAACTGAACTGCTTGCCCTAGATCATCTAGAACATTTGCTCCTGAAGACCTAGTTGAATCAATGGTTATGGCTGTTGAAGGAGTTCTTCCGAAGGTAATGAATGTGTAATTTGGCTGATCCGAATCATCTACTAGCCAGTCAACATCTCCTGCAGTAATACAAGGCAATGAACTGACCATTTCAGGTTCAAGCCCACAGGTCAGCGTGATTGCTACAGGGGAACCCCAGGCAGCTGTGGACTGTGAGTTTGTAGTTCTCTTGGCTTGACCATCAGTTTCACTAGGGAGTCTGACAATAACCTCAGCACAACCTGGGTCATTAGCTAGTGGGGCTGGTGGTAGCACTACGGTAGCAGAGCAACCGGTTAGTAAAAGCGGGAGTGCTAATGCCAATATTCGCAAAATCTTCATCAATAACAGGCTACCTTTGAAATGTGGAGCAAAATAACACCTTGGCAAATCTGGGCGAGAGCGAGTCGCTTCGTCGCACCATCGGGAAGCTCGTCCAAGGTGAATACGCCATCGTCGGACCAGGGGATGATGCAGCTGTTGTTTCTAGTGCTGATGGCAGATTTGTTGTGACAACTGACACCATGATTGAAAGCCATGACTTCATACTTGAATGGTCAAGTGGTTTTGACTTAGGGTTCAAAGCTATTGCTTCTAACGTTGCCGATGTTGCAGCCATGGGGGCTAAACCAACAGCACTAGTAGTTGCTATTGCCCTACCAGGAGAAACTCAAATCTCTTGGTTAGAAGACTTTGCTGATGGCCTAAATGCTGGGCTAGCTCAATTAGCTCCGGGCTCATCAGTAGTTGGTGGAGATCTTGCAAGAGCAGATCAAGTCTTCATATCAGTAACAGCTCATGGAGATCTTGAAGGTTTAGATCCGGTATTGAGAAGCGGCGCAAAGCCAGGAGATATCTTGGCGGTTGCTGGAACTTTAGGTAAAGCAGCTGCAGGACTAGAACTATTGCAATCAGACAAAGTTGATGCAAAGCATGCTTTTGATGACTTAGTTTCAATCCAATTGCGACCAATGCCACCGATACCTGCAGGAGTTCTAGCAAACAAAGCAGGAGCAACAGCCATGCTCGATGTGTCAGATGGTTTGGCTAAGGATGCCTCAAGAATTGCTAAGGCATCTAATGTAACTATTCAGATTGATAAATCGGCACTACTTGGCTTTGAAGCCGTTCTTGAGTTAGCAGCTTTGAGATTAGAAGTAACCCCAGAGAACTGGGTGCTGTTCGGGGGAGAAGATCACGCTCTGCTGGCAACCTTCCCTGAGGGTGTTGATATTCCTAGAGAGTTTAAGCCAATAGGTCGAGTGTTGCCACAATCAGAACGTCTTGTTTTACTTGATGATCTTGAATTACAAGAAAATGGATGGGATTCAATTCGTGGCTAAAGTATCAGTAACTAACGAAACGCTTGAGATTCAGTTGAATCTATTGGAAACAATGGGAAGCCTCTCGAAGAGCCACTCAATCAAAGTTTCAAACATTGAATCTGTGGAAGTAGTTCTGAAACCTACTGTGCAGACTTTTGGGTGGCGGCTTGCAGGGACATATCTTCCAGCCGTAGTTGCTTTGGGGCACTTCAGGAGGTCTAAGAAACAGCTTTGGGTATTTTGGCTAAGGGGTCAGCAGGCTCTAGTGATTAACTTGAAATCTGGCGTGTACAACCAAGTGATATTGGGAACTCCAGATGCAAATCAGCTTGCTAAAGAACTTTCTTTAGCCGTGTAATACAGAGTTGAGGGTGATTCCCTGACCTGTTCTTGGTAGTACTTCAACTCTTCCATTGAGAGAATTTCTTCTAAACAAGAGGTTAGGCAGAGAACTAAGCTCTAGAGCTTTGACTGTTCGCTCTGCTCCGCCGTCAATAATGGTTACCTTGGTTCCTGCAGTTACATACAAACCAGCCTCAACAACAGAGTCATCGCCAATTGAAATACCAATGCCGGCATTAGCTCCTAGAAGCGCCCGTTCACCAATCTGAACTCTTTCTCTTCCGCCACCGGATAGTGTGCCCATGATTGAAGCTCCACCACCGATATCAGATCCGTTGCCAACAACAACACCTTGAGAGATGCGTCCTTCAACCATGGCTACGCCTAGAGTTCCAGCGTTGAAGTTAACAAAGCCTTCGTGCATGATTGTTGTTCCTGAAGATAGGTAAGCACCAAGCCTTACTCGGTTTGTGTCAGCAATACGAACACCCTTAGGAACTACATAGTCAACAAGTCTTGGGAACTTATCTACTGAGTGAACAGTGACCCCGTTTCTAGTAAGAGTAGGGAGGAGTTTTTCATAATCTAAAACTGAAATTGGGCCAATAGATGAGAAGGCGACAATCGGCAGGTTCGGGTAAAGGTTCTCAAGGTTGATGGTGTTTGGCTTTACTAATAGGTGAGAGAGCAAGTGAAGTCTTAGGTATGCATCTGGTGTTGATGAAACAGGGTCATTTAGATTGATCTCTGTTCTTACAGCCTTGACCTCGACGTTACGTCTTGGGTCTTTGCCGATTAGGGCATCAAAGTTTTTGTCCATGAGGTAAACCTCATCGCCGGTTGGAGATGGCCCTAATTGAGGCTTTGGGTAGTAGGTATCCAAGATGGTGCCATCGGCTGAAATGGTAGCTAAACCCATGCCCCAGGCTTTTGTAGGTGCGTCTAAATTATTCATCCCTACAAGGTTACAAGTAGGCTCGTAAGGTGAGTGTAAATCTTGATCTAAAAAGTGATGTCGTTGAGTTAACCAGAGTCATCTGCGACATCGAGTCTGTCTCAGGTAATGAGAAGGAACTGGCTGATGCCATTGAATCAGCCCTGAAGCAGTATGGCCATCTAGAGGTTATTCGTGATGCTGATGCCATTATTGCTAGGACCAACCTAGGTAGAGACAAGCGAGTAGTTATCGCAGGACACATCGACACTGTTCCAGTTGCCGATAACCTGCCTACCAAATTCATCAATCTTGAAAGATCTCATGTTCTATGGGGCAGAGGAACAGTGGATATGAAGGCTGGAGTTGCTGTTCAACTAAAGCTGGCTGCTGCCTTGGTTTCACCAAATGTTGATGTGACTTGGGTGTTCTATGACCATGAAGAAGTTGATTCAGCACTAAATGGTTTAGGACGTATTGCTCGTAACCGACCTGAGCTACTGGAGAGCAGCTTTGCTGTTCTATGTGAACCAAGTAATGCTCGCGTTGAGGGTGGTTGTAATGGAACCCTTAGAGCGGTCATCAAGTTATCTGGTGTGAAGGCTCACTCAGCTAGACCTTGGATGGGGGAGAATGCTCTGCACAAGGCAGCAGAGCCTTTAGCTATTCTGGCTAACTATATGCCTCAAGAAATTGAGGTTGATGGACTTGTTTATCGAGAGAGTTTGAATGCTGTTCTAATGAATTCAGGTATTGCCGCCAACGTTATTCCTGACGAGGCTCTGATCACCGTCAATTACAGGTTTGCCCCGAGTAAGAGCAGCAAAGATGCTGAAGCACATCTAAGAGAGCTATTTGTTGGCTTTGATCTTGAGGTTACCGACTTTGCCGATGGGGCAAGACCTGGTTTGGACCTTCCTGAGGCAGCAGCTTTCGTTGCAGCTACTGGAACAACACCGTTCCCAAAATATGGCTGGACAGATGTTGCTAGGTTTAGTGCCCTTGGCATACCTGCCGTGAATTTTGGTCCAGGTGACCCAAATAAGGCCCATGCTGACGATGAGGGTGTTGAGATCGACCAGATCTATGCTTGCGAAAAAGCCCTCTCAGATTGGCTTTCAGCCTAAAAAGTAATCAAATGGATACCTATGGTTTCCAACAGGCCCTAAATTAGCCCTAAAAGCGTGGTTTAATAGAAGTTCCAAGTATCTAGGAGTCTCTAATGGCAGCAATGAAGCCACGTACCGGTGACGGTCCAATGGAAGCCGAGCGCGAAGCTCGCGGATTAATAGTTTTGCGTATCCCTCTTGAAGGTGGCGGGCGACTAGTTATCTCAGTAAACGATGACGAAGTTGATCAGTTGAAGAAGGTACTTGCGGGTATCAAGAAGCGCTAAAAGGTTTATCGATAGAACCACCTGAGTAATCAGGTGGTTTTTTCTTTAACTACTTTTTAGCTGCAAGCAGAAGCCCATCGCCAATGGTGCTGAGAGCTGGTGTGAAGAGGCCGCTTTGGTTTATGAAATCTAACACTGTTCGGTATTCCTCGGTGTTGTCATCTCTAAGAACTTGATCAGGGACTCGATCTCTCCAAAGCGCGTGAGGTATTGCTAGAACGCCACCGACTCTTAGTAGGCGATAGGACTCTTTGACTTGGGAGAGCAAAGATTCAACATCGCCATCAAGCAAAACTAGGTCGTATGCCTCATCGGCAAGGTTTA